>NZ_JBKYMO010000201.1:0-10078 GCF_047302915.1 Massilia sp. CT11-108
GCCAGGACGCCGCGGCCCTGAAGCGCCGGCTCGACGCGCTGCGCGGACTGCGTGCGCGGTATTTCAGCCAGCGCGAGATCGCCGCGATCTTCGGCCGCGAGGATGCCGCCAATGCGGAGGCCCTGGCACGCATGGCGATCCGCGACGACCGCACTTTGGACGCGCAGCAGAAGCAGGCGCGCCTGGCCGCGCTGGATGCCGGCTTGCCTGCCGATGTGCGCGCGGCGCGCGAGGCGCCTCTGAAAATCGTGCGCGTGCAGGAGGAGGCGGAACGGCTGCGGGCCGGCGGTGCGGGCGAGGAAGATGTCTTCCGCCTGCGCGCGGAGGCGTTTGGCGCGGATGCGGCGCAGCGGCTGGCGGATGTCGATCGGGAGGAGGCGGCGTGGAAGCGGCGGATCGAAGCGTATCTGGTTCAGCGCCGCGGACTGAACGACGAGGCAGCCGTGGCGGCGCTGCGCGGCCGGATGTTCAGCGAAGACGAGCAGCGGAGACTACCAGCATACGAAACTCCGTAGGGTGGGCACCCCGTGCCCACGCGTGACGTCAACGCATCGCAAGCGTCCGCGTGGGCGGAGGGCCGCCCACCCTACAATTTCTCCACCTGCTGCTTTGCGTATCCAGCCCCCGACCCGGTCGGCGCCAGCTCGAGATAAGTCTTGTACGCGGCCTTCGCCTTCTCGCCATCCCCCGCGCGCGCATACGCGTCGCCCAGGTTCATGTACGCGATCGCGCGCGACGGATCCATCTTGATGGCGTTCTCGAACCAGCGCGCCGCCTGGGCAAACTTGTCCTGCTTGTAGAAGACGAAGCCGAGATTGTTCGCCGCCAGCGCGAAGTTCGGCCGCAGCTTCAGCGCTTCCGTGAACTGCGCCTCCGCCTGCGCGTACTGCTTTTCCTTGTACAGCTGCAGCCCGTGGTCGTTGGCGCGCTGCGCCTGCTGGCGGCTCGACACCGGCACCGCGACCGGCGCCTTGATCGTCTGCTCGCCGCCCTGTAGGTCCTTCACGACGACGGGCGCGGTCGGCGCCGACGCCTTCGCGTCCAGCTTCGTGTTGAGCGCGATGGCATCGTTCGACAGCTGCGCCGTGTTCGTGTTCAGGAATTCGCTTTCCTCCGGCAGTTCGAACACGAAGTCGCCGCCTTCGGACCCGGGCAGGCTGCCGAAGGCGGGCGTCTGCTGCGACACGCTGGCCACCGCCGGCGCCACGTACGCCGCCAGCTCAGTCGCCGTGATCAGGCCATCGCCATTCAGGTCGGCCTTGCCGCCGAGGCCCTGCAGCAGCGTCCACGTGAACACGGAATGGCCGTTCGGACCGCCGTCGGACACCATCTGGTCCGTGCCGCCCGCCGTCAGCATCTGGCGGCCGAGGCGCTTGGCGTTATCGCGCAAAAAGGCCGCGTTGGCGCCGCCGCGCGTGAGACCCAGGCCGCTGTAGCAGGCGTCCATCACGAACAGCACGTGTTTCGCGGGCAGGCTCTCGGCGATATTCTGGATTTCGGTCATCGGGATCGCGTCGCTGGCGAGATTCTCCGGATCGGCGTCGTACGGCACGATGTAGCCGAGGTCGCGGCCGGAACTCAGCTTGCGCGTGGCGCCGTGGCCGGCGAAGAACACGAACACGCGGTCGTTCGGCTGCAGGCCGTGGCCCACGACATCGTGGAACGCGGCAAGGATGCCGCGGCGCGTGGCTTGCTCGTTCTTCAGCGTGACCACGTGGTCGGGCGCGAAACCGAACTTTTGCACGAGCGCCTGCCCGACGCCTTCCGCATCGCGCACGGCGTACTGCAGGCGCGGCCATTTCGGATAACCGTCGACGCCGACGACGATCGCCCACGAGGACGCATACCCCGTCGCAGCCGCGCGCGCGACCGGCACCGGCGCCGCATGCGCACCGCCGCTCACGCGGAACGTGTTGCCATCCCAGCCGGCGAACTGGTAGCCCTCGGCGACGAGCCGGTCGAGGATCGCCGGCAGCGCCTTCACGGTGCGCTCGTGGATGTCGTGGAACAGGATGATGCCGCGGCCTTCCTTGTCGACCGCGCGCAGCACGCGATCGGCGATGGACGAGGGCACCGGATCGGCCCAGTCGAGCGAATCGATGTTCCACATCACGGATTTTAAATGCGCGTCGGCCAGCAGGTGCATGCCCTCCTTGTTGCGCGCGCCGTAGGGAAAGCGGAACAGCGCGGAGCGTTGCGGATCGACGGCCTTCAGCAGCGTGTCCGTATCGAGGATCTCGGCTTTCAGACTGTCGCCGCTCTCCTTCGACAACTGCGCGTGCGAGAAGCTGTGGTTCGCCAGCACATAGCCCGCGGCCTTCAGCTTGCGGCTGACTTCCGCGCCCGCGTTGAGCCGCGCGGCGCCATGCGCGTCGAGCGTACCGAGGTTGCGGCCGACGCTGAAGAACACGGCCGGCGCGTCGTACTGCTTGAGGATCGCGGCGATCTCCTCGCTGTAGCGGCGGTGCGGACCGTCGTCGAAGGTCAGCACGATCGTCTTCTTCGGCAGGCCCTTGCCGAAGATCTCGTCCTCTTCCTTTTGCGCGGTCGGGCTGTTGTCCTGGTTCGGCGGTTCCGGCCTGGCGGGGTAGGGCAGCACGACACCGTAATCCTTGAGGATGCGGTCGCGCTGGTAGAGCGTCTTCAGGTAGGCGACGTAGCTGTCCCACTTCTCGCGCTTGAGCGTGATGGAGCGCGTCTCGAAGCGCCCGAAGACGGCACGGATCTCCTTCTCGTAATTGCGCTCGATCTCGGCCAGCGCGTCGACGTCTTCCGAGATCCGCTTGTGCAGCTTGATCGCGGGCAGCGACGAATCCTTCGCCACGCTGGCCAGCAACGACTGCATCAGTTCGCGGAACGCGAGGCGGTCCGCATCGTACAGGCCTTCGCCCGACTCGACGTAATCGAGCAGGCCGCCGACCGCCTCGAAACGACGCGGATTCTGCGACCCGACGAGGCTCGCCAGCGCATCGTCGATCTTGTTGATGCGCTCCTGGTTTTCATGGAACAGCTGCTGGCCGACGCGGTTGACCTCTTCCTGACCTGTCGAGGAGAGCCCGGCTTCGTCCTGGGTCAGCACGATCATCTTGCGGTAGACGGCCAGCACCTGCTGCATGTCGGTGGCGATGGCGGTGGCTTCTTTAGTCGGCCCAGTGGCCTGCGCTGCCTGTGGTGGTGGAGCTGGCTTGCGGTTGGCGATCCAGGTCCCACTGGCGGCGCCGGCTGCGGCGATGGCGAAGATGACGAGGTAAAGGGCTTTGCGTTTCACGGCGGTGTTGAAAAAGTTATATCGCGGCAACAATATCACTAACGGCGTGACTTTTGCTAACGAAAACTTAACGTTTGTGGTGGCGCAAGCACTGGCCGTTTCGTGACATGGCCCAGACTCCGGTGGCACGACACCTGGTCAGCCCCAAATAGAAATGTCCCCTTGGAAGGTGATCAGCCCGGGGCCAGGTGGGCTTTGGGGTGCGCGAATTCGGCGCGTACTTGCGCTGTGCCGGGTGGCGTGGCCATGCGTTTTTTCCACGGGTGCCCGATCGGCTGAGGTGGCGTGCGCCGTGTCAGCGCCTGCTCGACTTTGGTGTTGACGTCCTTGGCGTCGACGGCCTCGCGTTGCTTGATGGGTTTGCTGTTGCACGTATGGGGCAGCACGCGTCCCTGCCAGAGCAGTTCCGTCGCACTGGCGGGATGCGTCACGATGTCCACATCGGCGCCGCGCAGGGCCAACCCCTGTCCCGTCGCCTGAACCTGATAGAGCATGCCATCCAGTTGGCAGCTCAGGTTGCCCGACAGGCGGCGCCTGGTGTGGACAGACAGGATGCGCCGCAAGGCTGCATGTGTGCCGGCGAAGGGGATGTGCGCGTCGTCAGGCGTCGCTGGCACGACGGCAAGGCGACGGTTGAAGGCTCGGATGAACTGCGGTAGCCAGGCATTGGCCGCTTCCTGACTGCTGATGCCCTGCAGCCGCATTTCCTTGACCAGACGATCCTGCAGGGTCTGGTTGGCCCGCCCGCTCGACCCGTCCCTTGGCCTGCTGACTGTTGGCCTGGATGCCCTCGATCCCCAATTGCTCCAAAGCACGCGCAAACTGCGTTTGCGCGTGGCTGACGTCCTTGTAGTCGCCCCGGTTGACCTGGAAGATACTGTGACGATCGCTGTAGATGGCGGCAGGCAGGCCGTGTGCAAGAACATGCTCTTCCAGCAGCGCCATGTAGCCGAGCGTCGTTTTCGGCATCGACAAAGCGCAACGCCATCAGTTCGCTGGTGGCATCGTCGATGAACACCAGCAGGCAACAACGTGGCGCTCGTCCTTCGAACCAGTCGTGCGGGGAACCGTCGATCTGGATCAGTTCGCCGCGCCGGGCGCGCCTCTCGCGCATCGCATGGGTACGGGCTCCCGCGCCGCGCCGGGCCTTCCATAAGCCGGCGCGCAGCATGGCCTGACGCACCGTCTCCACCGACAGTTTGATCTCGTGGATTTCCTCCAGCTTTTCGCACGCCAGCGTCGGCCCGAAGTCGGCGTAGTGCGCCCCAATCAAGGCTACCGCCTTCTCCAGAACATCAGCCGGCGTGCGCCGGTTTGACGGCTTGCCGCGCTTCCTGCTCAACAAGCCTTCGGTTCCCCCGTCCAGCATTCGCCGCTTCAGCCGCTTGATTTGCCGGACGCTGATCCCCAGCCTTCCTGCAGCGCTCCCCTGATCCAGCTTCCCCTCCAGTACTTGCGCCATCACCTGGCCGCGCAACACATCCTTGGCCGTCATCACTATCACTATCCCATCCTCCCCTACGACGAATCCTAGGGGACATCTCTACTTTGCGGAGGGGGGACATTACTTCTTTGCGCTAACACACGGTGGCATGACACCCTTGTACTGCCGAGAATCCTTGTTATAATAGGCGGCTTCGCGAGCAGCTGGCTCGTGAACCCATCAGGAGAGATGGATGAGTGGTTTAAGTCGCACGCCTGGAAAGCGTGTATAGGTTCATAGCCTATCGGGGGTTCGAATCCCCCTCTCTCCGCCAAAAATATGGAAGCCCTTGATTTTCAAGGGCTTTTTACTTCTTAGTTAATGGTTCGTAGCGTTGTCTGCGCGTCTAGCGTTGAGCTTTAGGTCACGTTGGGTTTTTTGCCGAATCTCGTTGTCAAGTTTCGTCACCTCAGCCCGATCGTCACTGCTGCTGATCCATTTTACGTACATCAGAAAGAAGCCTTGTAGGCTATGGCCGAGCTGCTAGGCAGGCGCGCTGGTTTGATTCCGTTCCTGAGACAGAGTGTGACCTAAGCGTCGGTAGGTCCGAATGACGGGATGAAGTGGAAATAGATGCCGTGACGCAGTCGAGTGCTTGGTCGACGGCAGTGGGGCTGGATAATCGGTTACAGGAGTTCGGTAAAGCGGTACGGGCTGGCCGAAGAGCCAAGCTTGAGGGCTGGAACTCGCGCTCTTTGGCTACTGCAAACTGCGGCCAGCCGGGTCGGCCGCCACGAGCAAGGTTCCGGAGTTCGGAACTGTGCTGCTGGATCCGGTCACCGGCTCTAGTGCTGCGAAATCCGGGTATCATGTTTCGTGCTACGGCGCGCCCACCAGATAACCGCCGGCGTAAGGTAAGGGTAGCCGTCCACTCGGCTGGCGAGATACCGGGCAGAAGGTGCCGGCGTGAGGCGCCTTATCGTTCGAAGCAAGAGATTATGTCGTGATGTCGCTTGCCAAATGCCTTTCAGCAGACCGCATGCATGCGACATCTACTACTGCCGGAAACTGGCGGTAGTGGATGTCGGCTCTTGCTGTCTGGAGCGCGGTGCTGTGCTCGATGCCGGTAGCCCAAATTTTTGACGGAGACGGACAACCTAGGCATCTTTCTGGCAACTTAACGGCTGACATCAACGGACATGTGCGTAGGGTCTCCGACCGGCGCGGATCCATGAGAATGTTTCGTCGTTTGATAGTACAGGGATCATTGATGGCGCAGAGGCTGTGTTAACATCCAGTATAATGTTGCGTTTTCCGTTCTCCCTTCAGGGGCAGGCCGGCAGCTGCCAGGAATCGAGTTTTATAATGTCCGAGAAAAACACCACATCCCCCGAAAGCGACAACTTGTGCCTTCTCCGCAAGGTCCTAGAGAGCTACGATCCCAAATCCGTTGCCGAGCACTTGAACCGAGTTTCTCCGGGAGTATGGACGCGTGAGCTGCTGAAGCGCCGTGCAGACGGTAAACTGCCACTGGAGTTCAGTGATGCCGAATACAAGCATTTGCAGCAGCTGTTGCCCGAAGCGCCGCCGCCTGACCGGAAGTACGATTTTGACTTCATCGACCTGTTTGCCGGTATCGGTGGGATCCGCAAGGGGTTCGAGCATGCGGGCGGTCGCTGCGTGTTCACAAGCGAATGGAACCCGTTCGCGGTCCGTACCTACAAGGCCAACCACTACTCGGATGAAAGTGTTCACACCTTTAATGAGGACATTCGAGAGGTAACACTCACCAGCAGGGAAGACGTCAGCGAGGAAGAGGCATACCGTCACATCGACGAAAAGATTCCCGATCATGACGTGCTGCTGGCCGGATTCCCCTGCCAGCCATTTTCCATCGCGGGCGTATCGAAGAAGAACTCGCTCGGTCGCAAGCACGGGTTCGAATGCGACACTCAAGGTACGCTGTTTTTCGATGTCGCGAGGATCATTGCGGCCAAGCGTCCGGTGGCTTTCGTGCTCGAGAATGTCAAGAACTTGAAGAGCCATGACAAAGGCAAAACGTTCAGGGTCATCATGTCTGCGCTCGATGAACTCGGGTACTGGGTTGCCGATGCGGATGCTAGCGGTTCTCTGGATCCGAAAGTTATTGACGGTGCTCATTTCGTGCCCCAGCACCGTGAACGTATCGTGCTCGTCGGCTTCCGCAAGGACCTCGGCGTCCACGACGGATTCACTCTCAAGGATATTTCAAAGGAATTTCCTTCCTCAAAACCGAAGCTGGGCGACATTCTCGACCGTGACGTTGATCCACAGTATGTCCTCACGCCGAAATTGTGGGAGTACCTGTTTAACTATTCTATAAAGCACAAGGAAAAGGGAAACGGCTTCGGGTATGGTCTTGTCCGCGACAGTGACGTTACGCGCACGCTTTCGGCGCGTTACCACAAGGATGGCTCGGAAATTCTTGTTGACCGCGGATTTGATCCGGCGCTCGGGCTGCATAACGAGGAGAACCAGAAGAACCGGCCGCGCAGGCTCACGCCGCGGGAATGTGCACGCTTGATGGGCTATGACGCTCCGGGAGAGTCGAAGTTCCGTATTCCAGTGTCGGATACGCAGGCATACCGGCAGTTTGGCAACTCGGTCGTGGTTCCTGTGTTTACGGCGGTAGCAAAGCTGATGAAGGACCGTGTGGTGAGTGGCCGGCGCATACTGCGTGAACGGCAGAAGGCGGAGGGCAAGCTTGCCGCATGACACCGGCCACGTGGCCGCCTCTGCTGACTGTCGTTAAGGAAGACCGGGCATATGCCCGGTCTTTTTTTATGGCCTCGCGGTCATCCTGAAAGGTCACGTTCAGGTCCAAGTCCCAATAGCGACAAAAATCGGTCAATTTTCACCAAGCAAAGCCCCGGTTATGGCCAGAGTATTCCTAGTAAAAATTCTTTAAGCAATTGATTTTAAAGGAGAAATAATAATCTAAGATATTTTTTATAAAAAAAACTTCATAAAATAAATGGACCATGAGAAAAATTGATGTTATCTTGTGACTTTACAAGGAGATATCGATGAATGCCCCGGTCCTGTCCCAGTACGAGTACACCTTTCAGAATATCGAAGAGCTGAACGGCCTTCTCGCTTCCATCGGGGCGGAGCGGGCTCTGCTCAAGGTTCTTCCGAAAAACGCCAACGACAAGAACCAGATCTACATTGCGGCTGACTTCGGCGTCCTGTTTGATGACTTTGACTTGACCCTGTCTGAGAGGGGTGAGAGTACAAGTCTGACCAAGGACCGCTCGGCTCCAGGCAAACGGATTCCCGAGGCGGTCTTCAACGACTTTGCGTGGCTGCGCTGTGATGGCACACTCGTGCCGGCGAAACGGGTCAAGGCGATCATCTATACCCAATATCCTGAGGCGCGCCTCTCCGGACTGCAGGCGGCCGACGGCAGCATGCCAGTCAGCCTATCCGTTGCCTATACAAAGCAGTATGGCGATGCCAAGCGCGTGCTGGTGCTGGCGCGTCTGCCGCTCGGCCGGTGCGTCGGAATCGTCTGTGTTGGCCTGACGCCGGCTTTCGCCGCCAGCGTTGCCGCCCTTCCCGGCATGCCGCGGGCATCGGCATGCAAGCGCCTGCAGCTCAACACCGGCAGTCGTTACATGCTCGAAATGAAACTGGCCGGCGTACTGGGGCGGAGACTGCGCGGTTGCCGGCTGGATGCCTATGGCCAGACACTGCCTTTCTCCGGTACCCAGGTATGTGGTTACACGCTTGAACATGCGCTCGGCATCATCCCGAACTCGAACAAGGATGGGGACCTGTATGGTATCGAGCTGAAGACCCATACCCAGCTTAAGGTCACGCTGTTTACGCCAGAGCCCGACGGGGGGCTTTACGCGGCCGACTTTTCCGCATTCATGAAGACTTACGGATACCGCGACGCCGACGGAGACTACCGCGTGACTGGCATCCACCGGGCGAATGAGCAGTGCGGCAAATCCGGGCTGACACTGCGCATCCGGGAGCTGCACCCGGGGCCGGATGGTTCCATTCAGGTTTTTCCTTACGACCGCACCACGCCCCTGACGCCCAAGCTTGACCGCATCGACGTCGCCTTGGTGGCCGCCGATGGCGCCGTTGCCGCCTCATGGAGCCTCCAGCGGCTGATGAACTGCTGGGGGGCCAAACACAATGAGGTGGTGTACATTCCAGCCACCAAGGTATCCAACTCCAATACGGCAGAGTGCGCCGAGGGCTATGAACACCATGTCACCTTCGGGCGGACAGTGATGTGGTGCCGCGACACGACCACCGAACGTCTGCTGCAGGCAATCGAGGACGGTGTGATCTATCTGGATCCGGCTCCCAAGCTGCACGCAACCGACGCTTCCAAAAACAAGCGCCGCGCCCAGTGGCGCGTTAATGACATCACTAAGGCCGCCCATGCGTTGTACTCCGTGGTCGAGATGAAAACGGTCGTGGATGCTCCGGCTGATCGCAGGGCTGCATGAGCGTAACCGCTATGGCCGGCGCATTGTGCGCAAGGCAGCATGATCCGGAGGCCGGAGGCCGACGGCCCGGACAGGAGTTAGTGTATGCCTGAGATGCGCCACCGGATATGCCTCGGATGTATCATGGGATTGAACGTTCTTTCAGGCATTCAATGGTCGATATCGTAGACAGCACGACACGCAGTCGCATGATGTCCGGAATTCGCGGACGCGACACAAAGCCAGAAAAAGTCATCCGCAGCCTGCTGCACCGGAAGGGCTTCCGGTTCCGCGTTAACCGCCGCGATCTTCCAGGCAAGCCGGATATCGTTTTCCCGGGACTGAAAGCAGTCATCCTTGTGCACGGGTGCTTCTGGCATGGGCATGACTGTCCACTTTTCAGATTGCCGGGAACGCGGACGGAATTCTGGGCGCAGAAGATTGGCCGGAACCGTGAAAACGACGCTAGGGTAACGCGGGCGCTGCTGGATGCCGGGTGGCGGGTCGGAATCGTCTGGGAATGTGCACTGCGTGGACGCGACAGGGACCTGTCTGGTACCGTTGATGCGTTGGCGGAGTGGCTGCGCAGTGACGCGGGGGGCATCGAACTGCGTGGCGCGGTCAGGGCTCCTGCCGCGATGCCGGAGGTGGTTTCGGTTTCTAGTAGGGATTTCGAGTTTCCTGCAGGCCGGTCGGCGCGGTCCTGATGCGAGCCCGCAGAAATCGGATCCCCGCGTGGGCCGGTCACCGGCATCCGTCCACCGCCGCGTCAGTCGTCGCGGCGCTTGGGGATTCTTGCCTTCCCTGTATATGCAATCGGCGATCTAAGTAGTCGCCCAATTTTTGCTGTCAAAGCTAAATTGATCACGCAGCAGGGGTTGGGCGATGAAGCACTTGGAG
>NZ_JBKYMO010000202.1:0-10077 GCF_047302915.1 Massilia sp. CT11-108
GTCCGGTCCGGCGGGCGCGCCGCCGGCGGCCGTGGCGCTGACCACGGTCACGGTGACGGACGATTCCGGCGCGGCCGTCGCGACGACGGCGGTAGTGGACCTGGGGGCTACGGACAGGCTTCGATGAGCCCTGGAAGCGGCCCGGCGAGCGGACTCCGAATACATTTGCTTATGTGTATTGTGTATAAGCCTGATTTGTCGTAGAAGCAGAATTGCCCTAAAATACAGTGCTTTGCCGCGTCCGGCGAACGCTTTTCGAACAATACACGCCGCCGCTTCCACTCATTGATAGGACTGTTATGACCCACGTTGTCACCGAATCGTGCATCCGTTGTCGCTATACCGATTGCGTGGATGTATGCCCGGTAGATTGTTTCCGGGAAGGCCCGAATTTCCTCGCCATTGACCCGGACGAGTGCATCGACTGCGCCGTGTGCGTGGCGGAGTGCCCGGTCAACGCGATCTACGCGGAAGAAGACGTGCCGTCGGACCAGCAGCAATTCATCAAGCTCAACGTCGAACTGGCACGCAACTGGCCGTCCATCACCAAGACCAAGCCGGCCCTGCCGGACGCGGAAGAGTGGAAGGACGTCAAGAGCAAGCTGGACCAACTGGCCCGCTAATCGTTCTTGAACGCCGGCCCGCCGGAGCGCCGGCCGTGGCCGGCGTCCTTTGCCGGTCCCTGCAGGTGTGCGCCATTCGTGGCACACTATCCGCCCTCGCCTACCTACCGTACATAATTTTCAGGAAATCAGCATGACTACGACCCCCGAAGTGGGCACCATCGCTCCCAACAGCTCCTTTGCCGGCGCCATCGAAGCCGATGCCGTGATCATCGGCGCGGGCCCGGTCGGCCTGTTCCAGGTGTTCGAGCTGGGCCTGCTGGAGATCAAGGCCCACGTGATCGATTCGCTGCCGGCCGTCGGCGGCCAGTGCGTGGAGCTGTATCCGGACAAGCCGATCTACGACATCCCGGCCGTGCCCGTCTGCACCGGCCAGGAACTGACCGACAACCTGCTCAAGCAGATCGAGCCGTTCGAGCCGACCTTCCACCTGGGCCAGGAAGTCACCACCGTCCAGCGCCGTGAAGACCACCGCTTCAACGTCGAAACGTCGACCGGTACCCGTTTCATCACCAAGACCATCTTCATCGCTGCCGGTGTCGGTTCGTTCCAGGCGCGCACGATCAAGGTCGACGGCATCGAGAAGTTCGAGAACAGCCAGCTGTTCTACCGCGTCAAGGATCCGAGCCTGTTCGAAGGCAAGAACCTCGTCATCTGCGGCGGCGGCGACTCCGCGCTGGACTGGGCCCTGAACTTCGTCGGCAAGGCCGAATCCGTCGTGCTGGTGCACCGTCGCGAAGACTTCCGCGCCGCCCCGGCTTCCGTCGCCAAGATGAAGCAGCTGTGCGAAGACTACGAAATGCAACTGATCACCGGCCAGGTCACCGGCTTCGATGAGAAGGATGGCCAGCTGTCCGAAGTCAAGGTGACCGGCGCCGACGGCGTGACCCGCCGCGTGCCGCTGGACATGCTGATGGTGTTCTTCGGCCTGTCGCCGAAGCTGGGCCCGATCGCCGAGTGGGGCCTGGACATCGAACGCCGCCAGCTGAAGGTCATGGACACCGAGAAGTTCGAGACCAACGTGCCGGGCATCTTCGCTGTGGGCGACATCAACACCTACCCGGGCAAGAAGAAGCTGATCCTGTCGGGCTTCCACGAAGCCGCGCTGGCCGCCTTCGGCGCCGCGCCGTACATCTTCCCGGACAAGAAGATCCACATGCAGTACACGACGACGTCGCCGAAGCTGCACAAGATCCTCGGCGTCGAAACGCCTGTGTTCGATTGACCGTTCCGTAACTCAGTCACGACGAAAATGCCCCGCCTGTGCGGGGCATTTTTCTTATGTAGTGCACTTAACGAACCGGGTGCTGACAAGTGTGATACATATTGTGCAACGCAGTAATAAACAGATTGTGACTCAGGCTCGTTGTTGCCCCACGCCAAGCCGAATGAGCCTATAATTCACCGCACACGTAGCGCAAACGATTGCAATTGCGCACAGAGTCATGAAGGAAAAATTATGCTTTATCAACTGCACGAGATGCAACGCTCCTTCCTGAACCCGCTGATGCAGTGGGCCGATGCCTCTGCCAAACTGTTTTCGAATCCAGTCTCACCGTTCGCGCACACCCCGTTTTCGCAGCGTATCGCTGCCGGCTACGAGCTGATGTACCGCCTCGGCAAGGACTATGAGAAACCTGCTTTCGGCCTGACCTCGACCATCATCAACGGGCAGACGGTCGGCATCGTGGAACGCCCCGTGGTCAGCAAGCCGTTCTGCAAGCTGCTGCACTTCAAGAAAGACATGAGCGACGCGGACTTTGCCGCGCTCAAGCAGCCGACGGTGCTCGTCGTGGCCCCGCTGTCGGGCCACCATGCGACCCTGCTGCGCGACACGGTCCGCGCCCTGCTGCCGGACCAGGACGTCTTCATTACCGACTGGGTCGACGCGCGCATGGTGCCGCTGTCGGACGGTCCGTTCCACCTGGACGACTATATCTATTACGTGCAGGACTTCATCCGCCACCTGGGCCCGGACGTGCACGTGATCTCCGTGTGCCAGCCGACCGTGCCGGTGCTCGCCGCGATCTCGCTGATGGCGACGAACAAGGATGCCAGGCTGCCGAAGTCGATGGTCATGATGGGCGGTCCGATCGACCCGCGCAAGTCACCGACGGCCGTCAACGACCTGGCCGTCGAAAAGCCGTACTCGTGGTTCGAGAACACGGTGGTCTATGCCGTGCCGGGCAATTACCCGGGCTTCGGCCGCAAAGTCTATCCGGGCTTCCTGCAGCACGCCGGCTTCATCGCGATGAATCCGGGCCGCCACGCCCAGAGCCACCGCGAGTTCTACCAGCACCTGGTGCGCGGCGACGACGATTCGGCGGAAGCGCACCGCAAGTTCTACGACGAGTACAACGCCGTCCTCGACATGCCGGCCGAGTATTACCTGGAAACGATTAAAACGGTATTCCAGGAAACCCGCCTGCCGAAAGGCACGTGGCAAGTGGGCGGCCAGCTCGTGCGTCCGCAAGACATCGAGAGCGTGGCGCTGTTCACCATCGAAGGCGAACTGGACGACATCTCCGGCGCCGGCCAGACCCATGCCGCGCACGACCTGTGCACCGGCATCCCGGCCGAGAAGCAGCAGCAGTTCACGGCGCCGAAGTGCGGCCACTACGGCATCTTCTCGGGCCGCCGCTGGCGCGAGATCATTTGCCCGATGATCGGTGAATTTATCCGCAAGAACGCCTGAGCGTTGCGAATGTCCCTTTGAAAATGCCGCGGCCTGGACCGCGGCATTTTTCGTTAACGCGTGCCCGTTTCGATCATCCAGTGCAGGCCGTAGCGGTCGATGACGGCACCGAACGCATCCGCCCACGCCGTCGGGCGCAACGGGATGCGGACGTCGCCGCCCTCGCCCAGCGCCTGCAGGATGCGCGCCGCCTCGTCCGCGCTGTCCACGTGCAGGTTCATCGAGAAGCCTGCGAACGCGGGCGCCTGGCCGGGGTGGTGGCCTTCCGAGAAATAGATGGTCGACTCGCCGAAGCGCAGGCCGGCACGGATGATCTTGCCGGGACTGCCGGGCTCGAGGAACCGTGGTTGTGCATCGGGAATCGCCGTCAACTGAAACAGCACGTCGGCGTGCAGGACGTCACGATAAAAAGAAAGGGCTTCGGCGCACAGGCCGGGAAAATAGATCGTTGGAATCGCTTGCATAAAGGTCGCTGGTTCGGTGAAGTGAATGGTCCAGGAATGCGTGGTACACGATGTCCTCCTTTCTTTTGTTGTTGGCGCATCAAGAATAACAGAAGGCCGCGCCCGCGAACGGGAACGGCCCGGTGTTTCACCTGCCGGGGCCGCCTTGAAGGCAGCCCGCGGCGTCAGTGATTGATGATCAGGTCTGCGATGACGCCGGTGGCAATGGCCGCCAGCACATAATCGCCGCCCGTCTGCACCCAGTGATAGCCCCGCGGCGGAGGCCGCAAATGGTGGTCGCGCCAGTTGTCCACGACGTATTGGTGATTCCGGTAGCGCGACGGCAGGCGCCCGCCGCGGCGGATATCGTGGTTGGGTCCGGCACCATCCCAACGGCGCGCCCCGCCGGAACCTTCGTCGCCGTAGCGGCCGCCGCCGCGGGCCTGATAGCCGTCGCGTCGATCGTCATTGCGGCGCTCGTAGCGGTCGTCACCGCGCCGGTCGCTCCGATTGTCGATGCGGCGGTCGCCACCGTCACTGTCGCGCTGGCTATAGCGGCTATCGTCACGGTCACCGTGGTAGCGGTCCTGGGCAAAGCTCGATGCGCCGGCAGCACTCAGCAGCGCCGCCAGCAACGTGGACATCGCGAGGTGCTTCTTGTTCATAAGACCCTCCATGTAATTCGTTGCCTGGACTCCAGTAGACCACCAGACTCATCTTGCACTCCGTACGTTGCATCACGAAAGTATGCAGTTTGAATTACCCAAGTGCATTTCGACTGCATTGGGCTTTTAGCGGATAATGACGGTCTATCCAGTTTCGAAGTAGCACCGCCGTGACCAAGACGCTCGCCGACCAGATCGAAGACCTGCTGCCGCAGACCCAGTGCACCAAGTGCGGCTATCCCGCCTGCCGTCCGTACGCGGAAGCGATCGCGCGCGGCGAAGCCGAGATCAACCAGTGCCCGCCCGGCGGCATGGAAGGCGTCGCGCGGCTGGCGCGGGTCACCGGCCGGCCCGTCATCCCGATCAACCCGGCCAACGGCGTCGAGCGGCCCCGTCCCGTCGCGTTCATCGACGAGAGCCTGTGCATCGGCTGCACCTTGTGCATCCAGGCCTGCCCCGTCGACGCGATCCTCGGCGCCGCCAAGCAGATGCACACCATCATCCCGAGCCTGTGCACGGGCTGCGATTTGTGCGTGGCGCCCTGTCCCGTCGACTGCATCGCGATGATCCCGCGCACGGACGACCCTGCGGCCGAGCCGACTGGCTGGGCCGCGTGGTCGCAGGAAGAGGCCGACGCCGCGCGCGCCCGCCACGATTTCCGCACGGAGCGCCTGCGCCGCGAAAAGGAAGAAAACGACGCGCGCCTGGCCGCCAAGGCGCTGGAAAAGATGCGTGCCGTGACGGCGGAAACGACGAATACGGCGGAGGAGCTGGCGGAAAAGGAACGCAAGCGCGCGATCATCGCCGCCGCCATCGAGCGCGCGAAACAGAAAGCCGCCTCCGACAAGAAAGACTGACGCATCGATGAATCCCGCCAAACGCCTCGAGATCTTCACGCGCTTTCGCAACGCCAATCCGCATCCCACCACCGAACTCGAATACACGACGCCGTTCGAACTCCTGATCGCCGTGCTGCTGTCCGCGCAGTCGACGGACGTCGGCGTCAACAAGGCCACCCGCAGGCTGTATCCGGTCGCGAACACGCCGCAGGCGATCCTCGACCTGGGCCTGGACGAGCTCAAGACGTATATCTCGACGATCGGCCTGTACAACAACAAGGCGAAGAACGTCATCGCCACGTGCGAAATCCTCGTGAACCAGTACGGCGGCGAAGTGCCGCGCTCGCGCGAGGCACTGGAAGCCCTGCCCGGCGTGGGCCGCAAGACGGCGAACGTCGTGCTGAACACCGCGTTCGGCGAACCGACGATGGCCGTCGACACGCACATCTTCCGCGTCGCGAACCGCACGAAGATCGCACCGGGCAAGAACGTCGACGAAGTCGAGATGAAGCTGCTGAAATTCGTGCCGAAGGACTTCCTGCACGACGCCCACCACTGGCTGATCCTGCACGGCCGCTACACGTGCGTGGCGCGCACGCCCAAGTGCTGGAATTGCATCATCAACGACCTGTGCGAGTACAAGGACAAAACGCCGGCGCCGAAGGACGCGTGAACGCTGCCCGACTCAGATGACCCGGCGCGGCGCCGCCGTCAACGGGTCGCCGCTGTTCGGCGTGCCCGTCGGCTCGATCAGCAGGATGTGCGCCTCTCCCTGCGCGCGCGGCCGGTGGCGCATGCCCCTGGGGACGACGAACATCTGGCCCGGATCGAGCGTCACCGTCGAACCATCCTCGAGATCGATCTCGACGCGCCCGTCGAGCACCAGGAAAAAGTCGTCGGTGTCGTCGTGGACATGCCAGTGGTATTCGCCGCGCAGCTTCGCGACCATCACGTCGTGGCCGTTGAACAGGGCCACCGTGCGGGGCTGAAAGGCTTCCGTAAACGTCGCCAGCTTGGCGGCCAGATCGATTGCAGCGTGCATCATGCCTCCCGATGAAAAGCCCATTGTGGGGCGCCGCCGGACGTCGGGTCTTGTACAATCGTTGCATGAACCAGGCCATTTTCGGGGCGCTGACCAACGGCGTGACGCTGATGCGGGCGGACTTTTCCGACCACGCGTTCGAGCGCCACAGCCACGATTGCTTCGCGCTCGGCGCGACGACGTACGGCATCCAGCGGTTCCGCTGCAAGGGCACACAGTACGACAGCCGGCCCGGCGACCTGGTCCTCTTCAACCCGGACGACGACCATGACGGCCGCCGCGGGACGGCCGATGGATTCCGCTACACGATGTGGTACGTCCCCGCTGCATTCGTCGCCAGCTGCGTGGACGGCAACCGGTATTTTGCGAAGCCCCATGCGGCCGACCGGCAGCTGGCCGAGGCATTCGGGGCGTTGTCCGCCAGCCTGGCGCAGACAGCGGCCGAATCGCTGCGCGCGGAAACGCTGATGCGTGCGTTCCTGGGCACGATGCTGGCGCGCCATGGCGAACGGCCGCAGGCCGGCGTGGGGCCGGCCGCCATCGGTGCCGCCACGCTGGCCCGGGTCAAGGACCATATCCGCACATACTACGCGCACGACATCACCGTCTCGGACCTGGCCCTGGTCGCCGGCCTGTCGCGCGCGCACCTGACCCGCGCCTTCACCGCCGCCTACCACATGCCGCCGCACGTGTACCTCAACGCCGTGCGGGTCGCGCAGGCGCAGGCCCTGATCCGCCGCGGCACGCCGCTCGCCGCCGTCGCGCTGGAATGCGGCTTCGCGGACCAGAGCCACCTGACGCGGCGCTTCAAGGGCAGCGTGGGCGTGACGCCGTCGGCCTGGCAAAAGATGCAGCGCGGCGCCGCATTCACTTCGTGAGGACCAGCGAAAAGAAGATCCGCGTCGGCCCGTTCGACAGCTTGAAGAACAGCTTGTTGCGGCCCTTCCGGAAGTGCACGACGCGCTTGCCTTCGTTCAGGTTGTAGTCGCGCACAAAGGTATTCCGCGTCTCGTAGACCTGGCCGAAGAACGAGTCCTTGTTGGCGTTTCCTCCTTCCCAGACCAGCCGGTCGTTGAGCCACAGCTGCGCATCGTCGTCCGCGCCGACCCAGATCGTCAGGTCCTGTTCCGCGTCGAGCATCAACTCCGTATAGCCGTAGTACACGGCGTCTTCCGCGTGCACGGGCGGCTCCAGGGGATAGCGCGCCATGTCGACGTAGTCCCATTTGACGAGGCGCCCGCCCTTGCCCCAATAGGCGGCATCCAGCACGACGCCCTGCTCGGGCGGATAATGGTAATTGGCGAACAGCCCTGCGCCGTGCCGTCCGTCGAATGGACCGATCAGGTACCAGCGGTTGACCCAGACGCGGTTCGCGTACGTGCCGCCCGCGCCGATCATCCGGCCCGTACCCTTGACCATGGTGGCCGCGTCGACGGTGGGCATGTGCGCGACGCCGCCGCCGAACATGGTGCCCGCGCCCCCGAGGTAAGCCTTCGTCATTCGATCCGGCAGGTCGGGATTCGTGAACGCGGCGATCCGGTCCAGCATCTGACGGCCCACGCCGCCGGCGCTTCCGTTCCCGAGGCCTTGTCCGCTCTGGCCGTTGCCCTGGCCGTCACCCTTGCCTTCGCCGTCGCCCTTGCCATTGCCTTTGCCCGCGCCGCGCTGCGCCGCACCCGCCGCGTCGGCCGCGACCTGCACGCCGTTCTGCTGCTGCTCCAGCTGGTGGCGGCGCTCTTCCAGCGCGACGCGTGCCTTCGCTTCGAGCTGCTCGATCTGCGCCGCCGCTTCGGCGGGCGTCTGCGGTTCGGCGGCAGGCGGCGCCTCAGCCTTGACCTTCTCCGCGACCTGTTCCAACGCCTTTTCCTTCGGGATGTCGAGCAGCTTTGCGAGTTGCTCGGCCTTGGTGTCGCGCTCGATCTCGTCGATCTTGCGCGCCAGGTCCTTCGCCTGCTTCAGCAATTCGTCCGGCGCCTTCGGCTGCGCGCTGAACTGCACCTCGTCTTCCTTGTTCCCGGCAGGCTGCTTGCCCGCGCTTTGTGCGAGCAGGGACTGGATCCGCGCCATGTCGTGCACGCGCTTTTCGAGGCGGGCCTGCGCCGTCAGCCGTGCGCCCGATTCGACCTGCCGCTGCTGGCGCTCGCGCTGGGCGATCTCGATGCGCTGGGTGCCGAAGTGATACAGCGCGACGAGCGGCACCGCATGCAGCACGAGCGACAGGAAGATGAACGGATGCCGCCGTAGGGGGCCGAAGGCCGGGGCGAGCCTCGGAGTATCGTCGGCGAACATCGTCAGCGCGTGTGCATCGACACGTGGGTCAGCCCCTCGAACTGGCACAGCTCGAGCACGTGCACGATGTCCTGGTAGCGCGTGGACTGGTCGCCGTCGATGCGGACCGGCCGCGCCGGATCGCGTGCCGCCTCGCGCTTGAGCAGGTCGTGCAGGGCTTGCGTCGACACTTCCTTGCGGTCGATATACAGGCCGCCTCCGGCATCGACGCCGATGACCAGCGGCGCCGGCGCCGCCTTCGCGCGATCGAGGCTGACCTGTGACGTCGGCAGCACGATGGGCATGTCCTTCTCCGGCTTTTCGCCGTCGGGGTGCCGGAACGACGTCGCGACCATGAAGTACATCAGCAGGAAGAAGATGCAGTCGATCAGCGCGATCAGGCCGATCTCGGGCTGTTCGTCGTCGCCGAGATCAATGCGCATGGACGACCTCCAGCGTGCGCGCCGGCATGCCGTCCAGCACGCGGTTCAGCTGGCGCTCCAGCGCGATGCCGATGCCGACCATGCGGTTGCGGAAGACGTGGTGCATGGCCAGCGATGGCAGCGCCACCGACAGGCCGGCCGCCGTGTTGACGAGCGCCTTGGAGATGCCGCCCGCCAGCAGGGTTGGATCGCCCATGCCGTTGAACGCGATGACGTGGAAGGATTCGATCATGCCGATGACGGTGCCCAGCAGGCCGACGATCGGCGCGACCGTCGCGACGACGTTCAGCGCGTACGCCTTCTGCTGCTGCAGGCGCAGTTCGACGCCCGCCATCTCCGCCACGCGCGACGCCAGTTTTTCGGCCGGCAGGTGGCGCTGTTCGACCATCCAGCCGAGGATGCGCGCGAGGCTGCTGTCGCCGTCGGCCACCCGTTCGCGCAACTGGTCGAAGCGTCCCGTGCGCCACAACGTCTCCGCCTCCGCGGCCAGATCCGGCGGCGCCACTTTCGCCAGGCGGAAGTTGGCGAGCCGCTCGAACGTCACGGCCAGCGCCAGCACGGACAACGCGCCGATCGCGACGATGCCCATGCCGCCATGCAGCAGCTCGGAAGCGATGTTCAGGCCCTGCGCATGGGCCGGGAAGGCAGTCGACAGCAGGCCATACAGGCCGAGGCGGCGCAATCGGGACATCGTCTTCCTTTCAATGGAAACAACTGATTTACGCGCCAATTTAGCACAGATGATTCTTTGTTTGGCAACTAAATTACACTTTAATAGCAATGAAAATTACCATTTTGTGGAAATCCACTATTCCATACGCATAAAATTAGTTATTAGCAAAATTTCAGTATGATGAATGGTATTTTCACGACGAGGCGACCATGTTTTCCCATGTCTTCATCGGCGTCGGCGATTTCGACCGGGCGCTCGCGTTTTACCAACCGCTGCTGACGGCGCTGGGGCTGGAGGCGCGCTTCTGCGACCGGTCGCGCCCGTGGGCCGGCTGGCAGCAAGCGGGCCGGGCGCGGCCGCTGTTCCTCATCGGCGCGCCGTACGAC
>NZ_JBKYMO010000203.1:0-9943 GCF_047302915.1 Massilia sp. CT11-108
CCCACCGCCCGTGCAGATGGCCCCACGTCCGGCACCCGTCGCGGCACCGGCCCCGGCGCCCGCGCCGGCCAGGTCCGAGGAACGGCGCCACGTCGACCAGCGCGGTCGGGACCAGAAAGAGCGTTGATCCGGGCGGAAATGGGGCGGTTTGGCTACAATGCTGTTTTACAAAAGGAGTGGCCATGGACCCGAAAGATTCCCTCATCGAATACCCGAGCGATTTCCCGATCAAGGTCATGGGCCCGACGCACGACGAGTTCGCCAACACGATCGTCGAAGTGGTCACCATCCACGATCCGACTTTCCATGCCGGCAAGATGGAAGTGCGGCCGTCGGCCAAGGGCGCCTACACGGGCCTGACCGTGATCGTGCGCGCCACCAGCCGCGAAATGCTCGACAACCTGTACCGCGAACTGTCGTCGCACCCGATGGTCAAGATCGTTCTATAAACTGGGTTCAGGACGCCAGCCATCAGGCTGGCTTATAATGACGGGGTATCCCTTCACAGACCCTATCCATGCAAGCGAACCAGCCGGCTATCCGTGAGCTTGGCCGCGCCGACTACGAACCCGTTTTTGCCGCGATGCGCGCCTTCACGGATGCGCGCACGCCCGACACGCCCGACGAGTTGTGGATCGTCGAGCATCCGCCCGTGTTCACGCTCGGGCTGGGCGCCGACCGCGGCCACCTGCTGAGCGTCACGGCCCACGACGTCCCCGTCGTGCAGACCGACCGCGGCGGCGAAGTCACGTACCACGGCCCCGGCCAGGTCGTGATCTACCTGCTGATGGACCTGCGCCGCAACAAGCCCGGCGGCAAATTGTATGCGCGCCAATTTGTCCACAAGATCGAGCAGGCCGTGATCGATGTGCTGGCGGCGTATAATCTTGCCGGTGAACGCGTCGAAGGCGCGCCCGGCATCTATATCGCCGACGGTCCGCGCAAGGGCGCCAAGATCGCCGCGCTGGGCCTGAAGGTGCGCGGCAACGGCTGCACCTACCACGGCGTCTCGCTGAACGTGGCGATGGACCTGGCGCCGTTCACCTGGATCAACCCGTGCGGCTATTCCGGCCTGGCCACGGTGGACATGAAAACGATGGGCGTCGACGCGCCGCTGGCCGACGTACAGCAAGCCCTCGCCGCCGCGCTGATCGACCATCTGTCCACGGCACCCTCTTCAACCGCAGCGGTCGCGCAGGCCGCAACCAACTGACTACGCACATGACTTCTCCAATCGACACCGGCACCGCAGCAGCAGAATCCGCAGCAAATGCGTATAACGCGAGCGAAAAGCAGAAAGGCGCGAGCAAGACGTCGCGCATCCCGATCAAGATCGTGCCGCTCGAACAACACGAGCGCCTCAAGAAGCCGGACTGGATCCGCGTAAAAGCCGCGAGCCCGTCGTCGCGCTTCTACGAGATCAAGGACATCCTGCGCGCCAACAACCTCGTCACCGTGTGCGAGGAAGCGAGCTGCCCGAACATCGGCGAATGCTTCGGCAAGGGCACCGCGACCTTCATGATCATGGGCGACAAGTGCACGCGCCGCTGCCCGTTCTGCGACGTCGGCCACGGCCGTCCGGACCCGCTCGACGTCAACGAGCCGGGGAATCTCGCCAAGACCATCGCCGACCTGCGCCTGTCGTACGTCGTGATCACGTCGGTCGACCGCGACGACCTGCGTGACGGCGGCGCCGGCCACTTCGTCGAGTGCATCCAGAAGACGCGCGCGCTGTCGCCGAACACGAAGATCGAAGTGCTCGTGCCGGACTTCCGCGGCCGCCTGGAAAAAGCGCTGAACATCTTCGCCGACGGCCTGCCGGACGTGATGAACCACAACCTGGAAACCGTGCCGCGCCTGTACAAGGAAGCGCGTCCGGGCGCCGACTACCAGCATTCGCTGGTGCTGCTGCGCGACTTCAAGAAAATGTACCCGAACGCCGTCACGAAATCCGGCCTGATGGTCGGCCTGGGCGAGACCGACGAGGAAATCCTGGAAGTCATGGGCGACATGCGCGCGCACGACATCGACATGCTGACCATCGGCCAGTACCTGGCCCCGTCGAACTCGCACCTGCCGGTGCGCCGCTACGTGCACCCCGACACTTTTAAAATGTTCGAAGAGAAGGCGTACGAGATGGGCTTCGTGCACGCGGCCGTCGGCGCGATGGTGCGCTCGTCGTATCACGCGGACCAGCAGGCGCACGAAGCGGGCGTCGCAGCGTAAGTAACGTCAACAATTCGGATACATCACGCGTGGGCGGAGGGCCGCCCACCCTACGGGAACGATACGTAGGGTGGGCGGCCTCCGCCCACCTTGTTTGTCACCTGCCGCACGGTGCGCCCGCTGCGCCCGCGCTATATTGAAAACATGAGCGAACACCAACCCCGTCTCCCCTCCGACGCCGACAACACCCAGGACGACGACGCGTTCCTCGAACGCGAGCTCGGGCTGCACGCTCGCGGCGTCGAACTGGTCCGCATGGAAGGCCGCGTCTTCCTGCGCTTCGCCGGCGCCGTGCGCGTGGACGGTCTGCACGTCGAGTACCGCCTCGTGCCGTCGCGCGGCGTGCTGGCCAAGCCCAGCAAATGGCGCAAGATGGATCTGCTCGCGCGGCGCGAGCTCGTCGAGGAGCGGGCCACACGCGACGCCGTCGACGACCTGAACCAGGAGGTCGAAGAATTCGTGCGCGAAATTGCCGACCAGGCCGACGAGTTCGGCTTCGACCCGATGCTGTTCCTGCACGTACTGGAAGAGCTGGAGACGTCCGAGCCGGCCGAGTTCGTGTTCGACCGCATCCGCCAGCGCCTGCTGCACGCCGGCGAGCGCGAGCAGGAAGAGCGCCACGCCGCGCGCACCAAGGAAAGCATCAACCTCGCCGAGTACCCAGCGTCGTTCGACGTGGCCAGCAAGATGGCGCGCCGCTTCATCGCGCTGCTGGGCCCGACCAACTCCGGCAAGACGCACCGCGCGATGGAGCACCTGGCGCAAGCCGACAGCGGCGTCTACCTCGCGCCGCTGCGTCTGCTGGCGCTGGAAAACTACGAGCGCCTGCAGAACGCCGTCGGTCCCGATGGCGAACCCATCAAGGTCAGCCTGATCACGGGCGAGGAACGCCGCCTGGCCGAAGGCGCGACGCACATCGCCAGCACCGTCGAGATGCTGGACACGAAGACGCCCGTGCAGGTCGCCGTCATCGACGAGATCCAGATGCTGGCCGACCGCGACCGCGGCGCCGCGTGGACGGCCGCCGTATGCGGCGCGCCGGCGTCGACTGTGTACCTCGTCGGCGCGCCGGAAGCGCGGCGCGCGATCGAGGCGCTGGCCGAGCGCCTGGAGTGTCCGCTCGAAGTCCACGTGCTGAAACGCAAGGCACCGCTGTCGATGGAACCCGGCGCCGTGCGCAAGCTGAGGAACCTGAAGCGGGGCGACGCCGTCATCGCGTTCTCGCGGCGCGAGGTGCTGATGTGGCGCGACATGATCACGGAGATGGGCCTGTCCGTCGCGACCGTCTACGGCAATTTATCTCCGGAAGTCCGGCGCGCGCAGGCCGAGCGGTTCCGCGAAGGGCAGGCCGACATCGTCGTCGGCACGGACGCCCTCGCGATGGGCTTGAACATGCCGATCCAGCGCATCGTGATGACGACGGCCGTCAAGTACAACGGCGTCGAGGAAGAAGAAATCTCGGCCGCGCTCGCCAAGCAGATCGCCGGCCGCGCGGGCCGCTACGGCGTGCACGAGGAAGGTTTCGTGGCCGGCTACGACGACGACACGCACGAGGTCATGCGCTCGTTGATGAAGGAAAAGGTCCCGCCCGTGCCGGCCAGCGGTTTCGCGGTCGCCCCGTCGCTGGAGCAACTGCACCGCATCTCGTCGGTGACGGGCGAGACGTCGCTGGTGAAATTGCTGAAACGCTTCGTGCACAACATTGACGTGCCCGACGGCTTTTTCTATCCGCGCATCACGGAAGAACAGAACGAGCGCGCGGAATGGCTCGATACGCTGGACTTGAGCGTGGCGGAGAAATTCACGATGTCGCTCGTGCCCATTTCGACCAGGGTGCCGACCCTGGAAAGCGCGTGGTCGCACTGGGCGCAATCGCTCGCGAAACGGAAAGTCTGCAAGCTCCAGCCCCATCCGCAGGAATTGTTTTGGCAAAACCTGCAGGAAGTCGAGGACACGTGCCGCATGTACTCGGCCTATGCCTGGCTCGGCTACCGCATGCCGGAATTCTTCCCCAGCATCGAGGAAGCGCAGACCTTGGCGCGCGAAGCGTCCGAGCGCGTCGATGCGCTGTTGCAGCAGCAGAATGCGGCGACGCGCAAGCGGCAGGCCAAAAAGGAACGGGGGCGCTGGTAAGCAGCCGCTTCACGGCAGCTGCCGGGCCCGCCCGACGGCTTCCAGCCACTCTTCCCACACGGCTGGATCGCTCGTCCGGCCGTCTTCATCCAGCCGGTAGCCGGCCAGCAGGTCGGCCAGGTCGCTCGATTCCGTCAGGTCGACTTCGCGTTCGAGAAAGGCGAGCATGGCGCGGTAGGCCTGCTCGACCGTCAAGGGTTGATTGCTCGCATCCATGCTCGTCTCCGTGTCGATGACGCCAGCTTACGCCGATGTGCGCCGGTCGGGGCGACTCTTCACTTCGACCCGGTGCACGCCCGGGATGGCGCGCAGGCGGTCGAGCAACGCGTTGAATTCCGACTCGGACAGGCGCGAGAACGCGATGAGGACGTCATCGAGGTTTCCCGTTTCCTCGCTCTGCTGGACGATGAACGTGCCGATGCGGTTCGTGACCGGACCGAGTTCCTTTTCCAGCACGTGCAGCGTGAGCCGGCCCCGCTCGGCCGACAGCACCAGTTCGCGTTTTTGCCTGGACGAGAAATAGCGTTGTTCCAGCGGTTTCATCGCGGCCAGGATGAACAGGATGATGGCCGTGCCTGCCACCGCCGCCACGTACAGGCCGCCGCCCACCGCCAGGCCGACGGCCGCCACCGACCACAGGCTGGCCGCCGTCGTCAGGCCGCGCACGACGTCGCCGCGCAGCAGGATCGATCCCGCACCCAGGAAGCCGATGCCGGACACCACCTGGGCCGCCACGCGCGACGGGTCGAGTGAAATATGCTCGTGGTTCAATACGTCGTTGAAGCCATAGGCCGAAACGATCATGATCAGGCAGGAACTGACGCAGACCAGCATGTGGGTCCGCAACCCCGCCGCCCAGGACAGGCGCTCGCGCTCGAACCCGATGGCCCCGCCCAGCAGGGCCGCAAGGCACAGGCGCGCGACGAGTTCGGCTTCCGGCAGCATGATGGATGTGTTGATGAGCTCCAAAAAGCCATCTTAGCACCGGGCCCGGCTGGCCGGCGCACACTGTCACGGCAGGCAGTGCGCGGCAATGCCCGGACCGCCGGGACCGGCGTTTGCGATGTCGGCGGGCGGGTAGCCATTGCCCAGTGCCAGCGTCTGTCCGCCTTCGTAGCGCAGGCGTAACTGGTCGCCGGAATAGTCGGGCAGCGCGCGCGGCACGTAGACGGCGAAGCGGTAATGCAGCTGGGCGTAATAGCCGTGCCGGAAGACCTGGCTCGAAGGCCCGCGCTGGAGTTCGGCCGCGATCGCATCCGCGAGGGCGTCGGTGTCGAAGCGGCTGTTGATGTCGGCCGTGTCTTCCAGCCGCAGCGTGTATGGCCGCAGTGGCCCGTAGCGCTGGTCGCCGTATTGCACGCGCAGGCGGTCGGCGTCGAAATAAAAACTCGGAATGTTGGTGCCCGTGGCGTCCAGGTCGCACAGCAGGAACACGGCCCAGAATCCGTGCGAATCCAGCGGCAGCACGAACTGGACGGGCGCGCGGTTCGGCAGCGCGACGGGCACGGTGAAATCGATCCGGTGGACGTTGGCGACGTGCTGGTAATGCAACACGACGGTGTTGCGCAGGCCGGTGTCCACGCTGCTGCAGCCTGCTGCCGTCAGCAGGCCCGCAACGAGCACGTACTCGATCAGCTTGCGCATCGCCTTCTCCTTTGCCGGCATCAAGCTTGGGCCGAACAGGACCTCGGCGTTTGCGGGAAGTCAGCGGTGCGCGGGGAACGTCAGGCGTAGTGACGTATGCAGTTTGTTGGCGTTACGCGTGGGCGGGGGCCGCCCATCCTACGATTTCAACGATTTTTGTAGCAGCGCATGTAAGGATGCAAAATCCGGCTCGCCCAGGTAGCGCTTGAGGATCTTGCCATCCTTGCCGATGACGAAGGTGGTCGGCGTCATGTTGACGTCACCAAACTGCTTGGCCAGGTCGCCGCCGGAATCGAGGGCCACCTTGAACGGCAGCTTGCGCGTCTCGGCGTAGTTCAAGACATAGTTCGGCGGATCGTAGCTCATCGCCACGGCGACGAATTCCAGGCCGTCCTGCTTGAACTTGTTGTACGTCTCGACCATCTGCGGCATTTCTTTCACGCAGGTGGCGCACGACGTTGCCCAGAAATTGACCATGACGACCTTGCCGCGCAAGTCCTGCGAGCTGATCTTCTGGCCGGCGATGGTGATGAACGTGACGTCGGGCGCCTGCTGCTGCTGGCTGAACGTGGCGTAACCGATGCCGGCGATCGCCAGCACGGCCGCGCCGATGGCGGCCGGCTTGATCCATGTGCGTTGTGAGGTGGTCATGGTCTCATCCCCATCATCCGGTGTGTTACGACGTGCCCCGCGGCTCGGGTTGCTGCTGTTGCGGTGGCGACATCGAGCGCAGGTCTTCTTCGCTGATGTACTCGAACATTTTAACCACGCGCATGACGCCCGACACGCCCTGGGCAACATCGGCGGCGATATTGCCTTCGCGCTGGGTCACGAGACCCATCAGGTACACGGTGCCGCCTTCCGTCACGACCTGGAACGAGGTGGCCGACACGGTCTTCTTGTCCGCGAGGCTGAGCTTGACCTTGCTGGTGATGAGGGCATCGCTGGCGCGCGACGTGTAGCTGGACGGGCCGGCGATCTGCAGTTCGTTGATGACGTTATCGACATTGGTGATGCCGCGCACTTCGTTCTCGACCGCACGCTTCATCGCCTCGTCCTTCACCTCGCCGGTCAGCAGCACCTTGCGGTTGTAGCTGTTGATGTTGACGTGGCCGGCATCGCCGACGATGTTGCCCATCCGGGCAGCGGCTTTCAGTTCGATGCCCTTGTCCTCGGTCTGCGCGCCCAGCGTGCGGCGGTCGGCCGTCGCGACGGCACCGCCGACGGCGCCGGCAGCCACGACCGCGACGCAGCCTTGCAGGGACGACAACAGGGCCACGCACAGCACGGCCTTCGACAGGGGACGCAGCACGGCGTCGGCGTTAATTTGCATCTTCTTCTCCGAACAGGGCGACGTCGAGACCGTCGCAGATACTGTGGATCGCGACCAGGTGCACTTCCTGGATGCGGGCGGTGCGGGAATGCGGCACGTTGATGTGGACGTCGGCGTCGGTCAGCATTTGCGCGATCTTGCCGCCGTCCTTGCCGGTCAGGGCGACGACGCGCATCTCGCGTTCCAGCGCGGCCTCGACGGCGGCCAGCACGTTGCCCGAATTGCCCGACGTGGAAATCGCCAGCAGGATGTCGCCGGCCTGGCCGAACGCCTGTACCTGCTTGCTGAAGATTTCGTTGAAACTGTAGTCGTTGCCGACGGCCGTGATGATCGACGTATCGGTGGTGAGCGCGATCGCCGGCAGCGGGAAGCGCTCGCGCTCGAAGCGGCCGACCAGTTCGGCGGCGAAGTGCTGCGAGTCGCCGGCCGAGCCGCCGTTGCCGCAAGAGAGGATCTTGTTGCCGTTGGAAAGCGCATTGAACATCAGCTCAATCGCTTGAGAAATCGGTTGTGCAAGGAGATTCGCCGACTTCATCTTGAGTTCGGCGCTTTCCTGGAAGTGGGCGAGGATGCGTTGAGTATTCATGGTCAAAGATTATAGTGCAGTGGCAATGCCCGGCGATCAAGGCCAGCAAAAAATGCTTACACTTCAACGGCGTTCCTTATCCATTCGACATGGTTGCCATCGATGGCGACGACGTCGATGCGGCAGGGCGGCAGGCGATTGAAGCGTTGTAGATAAAACTGGGCGGCGCGGATGATGCGGCGGATTTTCGCCGGACTGATGCTTTCCGCCGCGCTGACCGGGGCCCCGGCCGCGCGCTGGCGCACTTCGACGAACACGAGCGTGGCACCGTCGCGCAGGATCAGGTCGATTTCTCCCGGCTTGCACTGGAAATTCGCTTCCACCAGCACGAGGCCGTGGCGTTCGAGATGGGCCAGGGCCACGTTTTCCCACGCGCGTCCCTGTTCCTGCTTGCGCGACAGCCGGGTCGGCCACATGTCAGCGG
Organism: Massilia sp. CT11-108; assembly: GCF_047302915.1. Classification (NCBI taxonomy): domain Bacteria; kingdom Pseudomonadati; phylum Pseudomonadota; class Betaproteobacteria; order Burkholderiales; family Oxalobacteraceae; genus Massilia; species Massilia sp. CT11-108. Next base: position 8,347 of record NZ_JBKYMO010000203.1, read on the forward strand.
CCCTTGACGGGTTCGAATGCGCCGCCGCCGACGACGACGGCAGCCTCGACCCGCTGCAGCTGCAATTGCCCGCCGGGGCCGGCGACCGCGTCGAGCCGGCCCGTGACGCCATCGATGTTGAACGGCGCGCCATCCCGCAGTGCCAGTTCGCGCGCGACGCGGAAGGCGTCGATGCCGAGGGCATATAAGCGGTCCATGTCGAGCGGCTGTTCCGTATCCAGCGGGCGCGGGTAGACCATCACGGCCGGGTGGTCGGGCAGCACGATCCACGGCAGGTCGAGGAGGCGTACGCCGTCGAGGCCCGGCGCATCCGGCACCGTCGACCGCCCCGGATTCGCCGGGCCGCCGCCATAGCAGGGGATCGCGGCGGCCAGCGCGCGCACGGGGCGCAGCGCTGCGCTGTCGAGTGCGGCGAACAGCAGGTCGGGCGGGTCGATCTCCAGTTTCTGCTTCAGTTCCCCGATGGCCGCCTTGCCCCCTTCGCCGGACGGCACCGCGAAGCGCTGGTTCGTGTGGCCCAGCTGGACCCAGCGCGCCTCGAACGCGCCGGCCGCCCGCTGCGCCCAGGCTGCGCCGCCCGTGAGGATCAGCGCGCGGCCGTGCGGATGCTCGCGCGCGGCCCATTCCGCCACCTGGCGCGCCTCGTCCTCGATCGACAGCCCCGCCACGAGCATCCCGCGCGGCACACTCGCCCGGCCTTCCGGCACGCTCAGCACGACGGTCGGCCGCGTGACGGCATCGCTGTCGGCCAGTGCCGCCACGGCGGAACGCGCGAGCGGACCGACGATGATGTCGCTGGCCACCGCCGCGCGCGCGTACGCGTCGAGCACGTCGCGCGGCGCATCGCCTGTCGAGACGACCTCGGCCTTGAAGCCGGTGCCGTCCCGTTCCATGCTCGCCATGAAGCCGGCGCGAACCGCCTCGGCGGCCGTTGCCAGCGTGCTGGATCGCATCGGCAGCAGCAGGGCGATGCGGATGGGCGGGCTTGATGCCGGCGGCGGCGGCGCCGGTTCGTTCGGTGGCGGCCGGGCAGGACGCGGCTGGATGGCGGGATCCAGCATCGCGAGAAGGGGCGCGTGCGCACTTGTGTTAGTGTCCACGGACGCGCACAATCGCTGCGGCCCGGCACATGGCGTGCCGGCAAGGGCGTGGCCACCGACACTCATCATGATGAGCAGCCAGGCCAGCCGGGCGCACAGTGCCTCGAGAATCTTCATCCGTATCCCCAACATGACAGAAACCCAGTCCAGCCAGATCGCCCAACTGCCCGTCATGGGCGAGGCCGCCCAGCAGTCCTATCCTACCGCAACGCTTTACGTGGTGGCCACACCGATCGGCAACGTCACCGACATCACGCTGCGCGCGCTGCACGTGCTGCTGCTGGCCGACGTCGTCGCCTGCGAGGACACGCGCAAGACCGGCGCATTGCTCACGCGCTTCGGCCTGAACAAGCAGATGATCGCGGCGCACCAGCACAACGAACGCGAGGTCGCCGAGAAAATCGCCACGCGCCTGCGCGCGGGCGAGCGCGTGGCGCTCGTGTCGGATGCGGGCACGCCGGCCGTGTCCGACCCGGGCGCGCGCATCGTCGACGCGG
>NZ_JBKYMO010000204.1:0-9840 GCF_047302915.1 Massilia sp. CT11-108
ATTCCGCGGCACCGGCACTTGTGTAAAACCCACACCCCGGGACGGGCGGAACCGGCAACACCGGTACCGGCGCAACGGGCACGACCGGCGGCACCGGCTCGTCGGGCACGTCGGGCACGTCGGGCACGACCGGCAGCGACACGTCGGGCACCGGCACCTCGGGCACCGGTACCTCAGGCCGCTGATCGCCGTGGCGCACCGGCCAAGGGTCGGGAACGGCCCTTGGCACCGGCATGCACTGGGCGCGGCGGATGCGGCCCTAGTGCATGCCGTGACACGATGAAAAAAAAAAGACCTGCGGGGCAGGTCTTCTTGGGCCTGCGCTTGCAGGCCCTTCTCATTGCATGCCGGCCGCAGCCGGCACCACACCGTTACGCCGTCGCCGGGCGGCCGCGGCCGGTAGCGAAGCGGCCGGCCTTCACGATCAGGCGGAAGACCAGGCGCACGAGCACCAGCGTGAGGATCGCTTCGACGAAGGTCATCACGAACGCCGGCAGCGCCGTGAAGCGGGCCGCGCGGCGGTGGAACTTGGCCACCATGCGGTCGCGGGCGATCTCGATGCTGTCGTAGAAGGTCGGGACGACCAGCAGGGTCAGCACGGTCGACGTGATCGTGCCGCCGATGATCGCGATGGCCAGCGGCTGGTAGAACTCGCCCGAGTCGCCCAGGGCCAGCGCCACCGGCAGCATGCCGGCGATCAGCGCGAACGTCGTCATCAGGATCGGACGCAGGCGGGCGCGGCCGGCGGCCATCAGCGCGTCTTCGCGGTCCATGCCTTCCGCCTCCCGGGTACGGGCGGCGTCCAGCAGCAGGATCGCGTTCTTCGCCACGAGACCCATCAACATGATGATGCCGATGAAGCTCATCAGGTTCAGCGTGCCGTTCGTGAGCAGCAGCGCGACGACGACGCCGATCAGCGACAGCGGCAGCGACAGCATCACGGCGAGCGGCGCCGTGAACGAGCCGAACTGCATCACCAGGATCAGGTACATGAGGCCGATACCCGAGACCAGCGCGATCGTCATCTGCGTGAACACTTCCTGCTGATCCTTGCTCTGGCCACCCAACGACAGGCCATAGCCCGGCGGGAAGTCCATCGATTTCGCCAGCTTGAGGGCGTCGTCCATGACTTCGCCATTCGAGCGGCCCTGGGCATTGGCCGACACGCGCACGACGCGCTTGCCGTCCTTGTGCTCGATCGCGGACGGGCCCTTGCCCATCGTGATCTTGGCGATCTGGTCCAGCGGCACCATCATGTTGCTGCCGGTGACGGCGATCGGCAGGCGCTCGATGTTCTCCAGGCCCACGCGGTCTTCCGGCGCGAGGCGCACGGCCACGTCGCGAGTCTCGCCCGTCGGGTCGACCCAGTCGCCGACCTCGATGCCGGCGAACGCGACGCGCAGCGCGGTGGCGGCGTCGCCGACCGAGATGCCCATCATGTTCGACAGGCCGCGGTCCAGCTCGATCTGCAGCTCGTCCTTCGGATCCTGCTGGGACAGCGTGACGTCCACGGCGCCCGGTACCTGGCGCAGCTTGTCCATGTACGCGTTGGTCAGATCCATCAGCTTGCGCGAATCCGAGCCGGTGAATTCGATCTGCACGGGCTTGCCGTTGCCGTTCAGGTCGTCCGTGACCGTGTACTCGGCACCGACGAGGCGCGCGATCTTGTCGCGCAACTCGACGGCGATCTCGGAGGCACTGCGCTTGCGTTCGCCGCGCTTGCCGATGTCGACGTAGATGCGGCCGCCGCCCGAGTTGATCGAGGCGTTCGTGTCCTTCGTCTCCGGCATCGTGCGCGCCAGCGTGGCCGCTTCTTCCATCTTCATGCGGGCATAGCCCACCGACGACGACGCCGGCGTACGCACTTCGATCAGCAGCTGGCCGCTGTCCTGCTTCGGCAGGAACGACGTGCCGCCGAACTTGCCCTGCAGGCCCAGCGCCGCGACGAGGCTGGCGACGGCGATGATGGCCATCCAGCGGCGGTGGTGCAGCGCCCAGGCGATCACATGGCCGTAGCGGTTGGCCTGGTGATCGAACCACGTGTTGAAGCGCGCGAGATATTTCTCGATACCCTTCTTGGGCGCATGGTGATGGCCCGGCGGGTCGCCCCAGTAGGCGGACAGCATCGGGTCGAGCGTGAACGAAATGAACAGCGACACGATCACGGAGCAGGCGACTGTGAGTGCGAACGGACGGAACCATTCGCCCGAGATGCCCGGCATGAAGGCGACGGGGATGAACACGGCCATGATCGAGAACGTCGTCGACGCGACGGCCATGCCGATCTCCGCGGTACCCTCGAGGGCGGCCGTGCGGCGGTCGGAACCGTTTTCCATGTGGCGGACGATGTTTTCCCGCACGACGATCGCATCGTCGATCAGCACGCCGATCGCGAGCGACAGGCCCAGCAGCGTCATGAAGTTCAGGGTGAAGCCGCACAGCCACACGGCGATGAACGCGGCCAGCACGGACGTCGGCAGCGACAGTGCGGTGATCAGCGTGGAACGCCACGAGTTCAGGAAAGCGTACACGACGAAGATCGTCAGCACGGCGCCGAACACGAGCGATTCGATGACGTTGTTCAGGCTGTCCTGCGCGTCTTCGCCGCCGTCGTACGAAATGTCCAGCTTGGTGCCGGCCGGCAATTCCTTGCGGATCTGCTCGATTTCGGCGCGCACCTTCTTGGCGATGCCGACGGTCGATCCTTCGCGCGACCGCACGATCTGGATACCGACGTTGGGCTTGCCGCTGCGCATCGACACGCTGTCGATGTCGGCGAAGCCGTCCTTGATCTCGGCCACCTGGTTCAGGCGCACGACGGTGTCGCCGTTGCGCTTGACGACCACCTGCGAGAAATCTTCCGGACGCTCGATGCGGCCGACGAGGCGGATGCCCTTCTCGTCCAGTTCGCTACGCACCTTGCCGACCGGCGCGTTCGTGTTCTGGCGCGACAGCGCATTCGTGACGTCGCTGACGGAGACATTGTATTCGCGCAGCTTTTCCGAATGGAGCAGCACGGACAGCTCACGGCGCAGCGAACCGTTCACCTGCACGTTGGCGACGCCGTCGATCGCACGGAAGCGGTCGGCCAGCTGGTCTTCGGCCAGGCGCGAGATCTCGGCATGGCTCTGCGTGCTCGACGACAGCGCCAGGTTCATGATCGGCTGGGCGGACGGGTCGACGCGGCGCAGCACCGGTTCGCGCATCTCGATCGGCAGCTTGTAGCGGACGGACGCGATGGCGTTGCGGACGTCGTCCGACGCCTCGATCAGGTTGCGCTTGAAGTCGAAACGCAGCACGATCGTCGCGCTGCCCTCGTTGGCGTACGCGTTCACCTCGGTCACGCCGGTGATGGCGAGCATCTGCTTCTCGAGGCGTTCGATGAGTTCGCGTTCGGACGTTTCCGGCGACGCGCCCGGATACGGGATCGTCACGACGATGATCGGAATCTCGACGTCCGGGTTCTGGTTCACGCGCAAGTGATTGAGCGCGAGCAGGCCCATGCACATCATGCCGATGATCAGCACGAGTGTCGCGATGGGCTTCTTGACACTGAAATTGGACAGGAACATGGTGGTTAATCCCGCTTATTTACCCTGGGGTGCGCTGTTGGTCGTACTGGCGGCGCTGGCCACGCGCGATGCGGCCGCCATCTCCACCTTCTGCCCGTCCTTCAGGGTCGAGCCCGGGTGGCGCAGCACGGTGTCGCCGGAGGCCAGGCCGTTCTTGATTTCGAAATTGCCGGTGCGCGGATCGCGCGAACCCACCGTCAGGTCGATCTTCGCCAGCTGGCCGCCCTTCACTTTCCAGGCATAGGTCTTGTCGCCGGCCTTGACCATCGCGGATTCCGGCAAGGTGATCGCATCGGACAGCACGGCGTCGATGCGGCCCTCGGCATACAGGCCGGCCACGCGCGGACGGGCCTCGTTCGTGAAGCCGACGAGCACCTCGACCTGGCGCGTGATGTCGTTCGCGGACGGGTCGATGCGCTTGACGACGCCGGTGAACTTTTGCTCGCCGTAACCGTTGACGCGGAAGAAGACCGGCTGGCCGACCTTGACGGCAGCGATCTTGTCGGCCGACACGCGGCCTTCGAAGCGCATGCTCGTCGGATCGATCACCTTCAGCAATTCCTTGCCGATGGCGGCCGTGTCGCCGGGGGAGACTTTACGGTCGGAGACGATGCCGTCGAACGGCGCGCGCACGACGGTGCGGGTCACCTGCTGCTGGGCAGCCACGAGGCGTGCCTTCGCGGCGGACAGCTCGCTCTGGGCACTGTTGCGGCGCACTTCGGCGTCGTCCAGCGCCTGGGCGGACGTCATGCCGGACGCGCGCAGCGTCTTCAGGCGCTCGAGGGCGCGGTTCGACTGGTCCAGGGCCTGGGAGGCGGCGCGCTGGGCTTCCTGGGCGGACATCAGGCTGTCGCGGATCGACGTCTCGTCCAGCTTGACGAGCACGTCGCCTTTCTTGACCGGGTCGCCGTTCTCTTTCAGTACCTGCAGCACGATGGCGGACACTTCCGCGCGCAGGTCGGCCTTGCGTTCCGGCTGGACCGAGCCCGTGATCACCGGGCCGTTCGCGAGCGCACTGCTCTGCACGGTCAGGACATCCTCGGGAGCGACGAGCAGCTGGACGGCCTTGCCATCCTTCTGCTTGGCATCCGCCTGCGCGTTAGCGGCGTCGGGCTTTGCAGGGTCCTTGTCATGTTTGCCGCACGCACTGAGTGCGGAAGCAATAGCAAGGAAGATTATAGTTTTGCGCAGCATTTCTTGGTTCCCCCGAGGATGGACTCGTTACCTGTAAAAATAAGAATATAAAAGGCCAGCGCGCAGTATCGAATAGGCGGTCTTGACCGTCAATTGACGTTTCGGCAAAGCGCGGTTTTGGTGGGATGAACTGCAGATAGGCGGGATGAAATGCGTTTGGCCGAGTATGAAATGCGCGACAAAACGGACAAGCGGCGGACAGGCGGCGGACAGGGCGGACGTCCGCCGCCTGGTGGCTGCTTACTGGACGAGCAGGCGATACACCAGGTTCCCCATCAGGATCCCGGTGACGATACCCCCGCCGATCTCGACGAGCGTATGCCCCATCCGCTCGCGCAAGGTCGTGTGGCCGGCTTGTCCCGCGGCCAGGCGGTTGATGGCGGCGGCCTGGCGGCCGACGTGCTGGCGCAGACTGTTGGCGTCGATCATCACGATGAAGCACAGGGTGACGGCCACGCCGAACGCCGGGTGGCCAATGCCCTCGCGCAGGGCGATCAGGGTTGCCATGCTGGTGACGGTGGCGCTGTGGTTGCTGGGAAAGCCGCCATTGCCGACCAGGTTGAACGCCCAGCGCCCCTGGCGCGCACTGTTGATGAGGAATTTGATCGGGCCGACCACGAGCCAGGTCAGCACCGGGGTGACCAGATAAGAGACATCCATGTGAAATCCATTCAAGGGGAAACGGGAGGCACGACGCCGGGCGGCATTATGGCAGATGCGATGTCACGTGAGCAATTCACGCTGTGGCGATCGATGCGCCCGCCAAAGCGGGAAACGGGTTAATATGCGCGGTGTGGTCATTCAGACAATGCGTATATAAGAACTGGAGAGGTACATGCAACATTTCAGGTTGTCGTTCGTCGTCACCGCCGTCCTGCTGGCGCTGGCCGGCTGGTGGGGCTTTTCCCACGGTGGCAGCGCCGGCCTCCTGCAAGCGCTGTGGATCGCGGCCGTGCTGGGCGTGCTCGAGATCTCGCTGTCGTTCGACAACGCGGTCGTCAACGCGTCCGTCCTGCGCAACTGGAACGCGTTCTGGCAAAAACTGTTCCTCACGGTCGGCATCGTCGTCGCCGTGTTCGGCATGCGCCTGCTGTTCCCCCTCCTCATCGTGTCGGTGGCGACGGGCCTGGGCCTGATCGACGTCTGGCACATGGCCGTCAACAACCCGGACGAGTACGCCCGCAACCTGACGTCGCGCCATGCCGAAGTGGCCGCGTTCGGCGGTGCATTCCTGTTGCTGGTCTTCCTCAACTTCCTGTTCGACGAGGAAAAGGAACTCCATTGGCTGGGCTGGATCGAAGAAAAGATCGGCAAGTACGGCTCGGAAGGCCTCGCCATCCTGCTCACCCTGCTCGCCGTGTTCGGCTGCATGAGCCTCGTGCCGCAGGAGCGCAAGCTGTCCACGCTCATCGCGGGCGTCGTCGGCGTGCTCGTGTACGTGGGCGTGAACTGGTTCTCCGGACTGCTGGAGGAAGAAGAATCCGACCCGGCCGTCGGCAAGCTGATTTCGCAGGGCAGTATCGGCGGCTTTTTATACCTGGAAGTGCTGGACGCGTCGTTCAGCTTCGACGGCGTGATCGGCGCATTTGCCATCACGAACGACGTCGTCGTGATCATGCTCGGCCTCGCCATCGGCGCCATGTTCGTGCGGTCGCTGACCGTGTTCCTCGTGCACAAGGGCACGCTGGAAGAATTCGTCTTCCTCGAGCACGGCGCGCACTACGCGATCGGCATCCTGGCCGTGATCATGTTCGCCAGCGTCGAGTACGAGATTCCCGAATGGTTCACCGGCCTGTCCGGCGTGGCCTTCATCCTGGTATCGCTGTGGTCGTCGATCCGCTACAAGAAGCGCGAGCAACTCGAGTCGGCGACCTGAAAACCCGTAGACATTAATAGAAAGGAAGCAAGATGGCGATCAGTTTGCAGAAAGGCGGCAACGTCAACCTGTCCAAGGAAGATCCGAACCTGAAAAAGGTCATCATCGGCCTCGGCTGGGATCCCCGCGCGACCGACGGCGCCACCTTCGACCTCGACGGCAGCGCCTTCCTGCTGCGCGGCGACGGCAAGGTGCGCGGCGATGCCGACTTCATCTTCTACAACAACCTGCAGTCCAGCGACGGCTCCGTCAAGCACACGGGCGACAACCGCACGGGCCAGGGCGAAGGCGACGACGAACGCCTCATGGTCGACCTCACGCGCGTGCCGCCCGAGGTGGAAAAGATCGCGTTCGCCGTCACCATCCATGAAGCGGACCAGCGCCGCCAGAGCTTCGGCCAGGTCGCCCGCGCCTTCATCCGCTGCCTGAACGCGGACGGCGAGCGCGAGATCGCCCGCTACGACCTGTCGGAAGACAGCTCGACGGAGACGGCGATGATCTTCGGCGAGCTGTACCGCTATGGCAGCGAGTGGAAATTCCGCGCCGTGGGCCAGGGCTATAACGGCGGCCTCGGGCCCCTCGCCCGTTCGTTCGGGGTGCAGGTCTAAGATTAGCCTAATTGACAATCCGGGCGCCCATGTCAGAATGGGCGCGCTTCGTCACGCCCTTGACCTTAATCTCGCACACGACCATGCCCAAGACCCTGCCGCGCCGCGCCATCGCCATCCTCGCCTCCGTCGTCATCGCCGCCGTGGCGCTGTTCGCCCTGTACACGTGGCTCGTGCTGAACTGGTCGTACTCGGAAGGCGAACGGGCTGGCTACCTGCAGAAACTGTCGCGCAAGGGCTGGCTGTGCAAGACCTGGGAAGGCGAGATCCTGCTGTCCAGCATGCCGGGCGCCATTCCCGAGCGCTTCAACTTCACCGTGCGCGACGAGAACGTCGTGCGCCAGCTGCAGGCGGCCATGGGGCAGCGCGTGCAGCTGACCTATTCGCAGCACGTCGGCGTTCCGAGCAGCTGCTTCGGCGAGACCGGGTACTTCGTCGACAAGGCCGTCGTCGGCGGGTCGAATCCGGTGGCCCCCAGCAATATGTGATGCGTTGTTGCGTCCATTTTGTTAAAGAAATGTTATACGCAAACATTTCTGTTGCGGGCCACAAGTCCCTGCCCTACACTCTCCTGAGAAAGCAATACGACAGGAGACAACATGCAACAAAACCCCATCCGTAAAATCGTCATCGTGGGGGGCGGCACGGCCGGCTGGATGGCCGCGGCACCGCTGGCCCAGCGCATGGGCCAGCGCTGCGAGATCGTGCTGGTGGAATCGCCGGACATCGGCACGATCGGGGTGGGCGAAGCGACCTTGCCGACGATCCGCTTCTATAACGCGGCCCTCCAGCTCGACCACGCCGACTTCATCAAGAAGACCCAGGCCAGCTTCAAGCTCGGCATCGAATTCAAGGACTGGGGCCACGTCGGCAACCGCTTCTTCCACGGCTTCGGCGACTTCGGCCCGCCCATCAACGGCATCCAGGCGCACCACTACTGGCTGCGCCTCGCGCGCACCTTCGATCACATGCCCGCGCTGGAAAACTGGTCGATGGCATCGGTCATGGCGCGCGAGAACAAGTTCACGATGCCGAACGACGCGCAGCCGGGCGCCACGGACGCCTATTCGTTCGGCTACCATTTCGACGCCGGCCTGTACGCCGCCTTCCTGCGCGATTACGCGATGGCGCGCGGCGCCAAGCGCGTCGAAGGCACGATCACCAGCGTCGACCAGCACCCGGAGACGGGCTTCGTCACGGCCGTGCGCCTGGCGGATGGCCGCACGCTCGACGGCGACCTGTTCATCGACTGCTCGGGCTTCCGCGGCCTGCTGATCGAAGGCGCGCTGAAGGCCGGCTACGACGACTGGAGCGAGCACCTGCCGTGCAACAGCGCCCTCGCCGTCCCGTGCGCGCGCGTCGAACCCCTGACGCCGTACACCCGTTCGACGGCCAAGGGCGCGGGCTGGCTGTGGCGCATCCCGCTGCAGCACCGCACCGGCAACGGCCACGTGTACAGCAACGCGTTCACGACCGACGAAACAGCACGCCAGGACCTGCTCGACGGCCTCGACGGGGCCGCGCTGGACGAGCCGCGCCAGCTGCGCTTCGTCACCGGCAAGCGCAAGAAATCGTGGGTCAAGAACGTCGTGGCGATGGGGCTGTCGGCCGGCTTCGTCGAACCGCTGGAATCGACCAGCATCAGCCTGATCGAAACGGCGATCGGCACCCTGATCGAACAGTTCCCGGACCGCGATTTCCGTCCCGAGCTGGCGGACGAATTCAACCGGATCATCGGCAGCCGCTACGAGTCGATCCGCGACTTCATCGTCATGCACTACAAGCTGACGAAGCGCGACGACACGGAATTCTGGCGCTATTGCGCGAACATGACGATCCCCGATTCGCTCGCGCACCAGATCGAACTGTTCCGCGAGACGGGCCGCGTCGCGATCCTCGACCGCGACAGTTTTCTCCTCCCCTCGTTCGTCGCGATGCTGGTCGGCCTCGGTGTCGAGCCGAAGCGCTACGATCCGTTCGTGGACGATGTCGACATGCGCCAGCTGCACGGGCACTTCGCGGGACTGCGTGACCTGATCGTGCAGACGGTGGCGAAGATGCCGGGGCACGGGGCGTATCTGGAGAAGAACGCGAAGGCCGGCTAGTACCGTCATTCCCGCGTACGCGGGAATCCATACTTAGGATCCGAAGACGCTCTACCAAATACGCTGCAGGGCCTTCGACTTACCGAATTCTGTAACTCAGCATGGGTTCCCGCTTTCGCGGGAACGACGCATTCGGGTTACTCGTGATCGCGGTCGGCCCGCTGCTTGGCCACCGCATCCGCGAGCCGCAGCGCCGCCTGCACTTTCGAGGGCTGCTGCGAGAACCGCCCCAGCACCTCGCGCGCGAGGTCTTCCGATTCGGCGCGCTGCTTGGCTTCGGCCTGGCGCGCCTCGATCTGCTCGCGCAGCGCGGCCAGTTCCGCCACCTGATCTTCCTGGCGCACGGATTCCAGCTCGACGAGGCGCTTCTTCGCCTCCGCCATTTCCTGCGTGGCGAGCGCCGTCTTGCGCTGCATTTCCGCCGCCAGCTGGGCGTTCGCGAGCAGCGCGCGCTGGGCGTCGCGCTTGTCGATCGCGGCCTGCGC
>NZ_JBKYMO010000205.1:0-9838 GCF_047302915.1 Massilia sp. CT11-108
CGCCTACGACGCGGCCCGCATCCAGGCCGCCGGCGTGCGCGGCGCGCGCACCGACATCGATGCACTGGCGGCGAAGGACGCGCACAGCGTGTCCGTCCTGGTCTGGAATTACCACGACGACGACATCATCGACGCCGGCTCGCCGGTCGAACTGCGGATCGCCGGCATTCCCGCCAAACGGGTGCAGATGCGCCACTACCGCATCGACCAGGAGCACAGCAATTCGTACGCCGCGTGGAAGCGCATGGGCTCGCCCGCGCATCCGACGGCGGCGCAGGTGGCCGATCTGCGGAAGGCGAGCGAACTCGCGGAGCTCGCGCCCGCGTCGACGCTGCAGACGACGGACGGCACGGCGACGGTCAGGATGCAGTTGCCGAGGCAGGCGGTGTCGCTGGTGACGCTGACTTACTGAATCACCGGCGCGGGACGGCGGGCACAGCGTCGGATCGCGCCCGCCGTGTCCGTAACACGCACTCGCGTACAGCGCCGTCGTCGACACGGCGAAACAATCGAATGACGCCACTTTGGCCGTACGAGCAGAACACCCAGCTCAGGATTGCGCGTGTTGAAAGCCTGGAACCGCACCGTCTACTACGCCTTCAAATGGTTCCTGTTCGGCGCGCTGGCGTTCGTGCTGTTCCGGCGCTGATCTGTCATACGCCGGTAACATGCCGGTGAGTATGATGAGGCAACGGAATCCGGCCACGACGCACATGTACAAATCCAGGAAACGCCTGCTGATCCTCGACGCGGACGGCACCACCATCGACGCCTTTTCCGCCATCGAAGCGGCCTTTTCGCGGCATGGGCTGGACATCGGCGACGAAGCCCGGTTCCAGAAGCGCCACAACCTGTTCAAGTACCTGGGCGGGCTGAAGGAATTCCCGTCGATCATCAAGAAGAACCTGCGCAAGAACAGCCGGGCCAGGCTCGTCGACAGCCTCACGGAGGTCTATCGCCAGGAAGCGACGATGTACGAAGGCATTCCCGACCTCGTGCGGGAACTGGTCGCCGCGCCGGACGTCGTCGTCGGCATGGTCACGCGCAACATCACGAACGAACCGCTGGAGACGCTGCGCCAGCTGTTCCAGCGCCACGACATCGACATCAATGCGCTCGACTTCCTCGTCCACATTCCGCTCTCGGAAAAGAAGACGAGCCAGTTCCGCGCCATCCGCGAACAATTCGGCATCAATCCGGCGCGCGCCTACGTGTGCGGCGACGAGCACAAGGATTTCACTGCCGCGATCGGCTCGGGCATGCACCCGTTCATGGTGTCGTACGGCTTCGAGGACTACGACCGGCTCACGGAGAAATTCGAGATTCCCCACGAGCTGATTTCGCGTACGTCCGGCGAACTGTGCCAGCGCATCCGTCATGCGCTCGACCTGGGCAAGGGCCGAGGCGGACCGGTCAGTACGCGTACCAGAACAGCAGCGCGCTGACGACGCCGAACATCCAGTAATCGACGGGCGCACCGGCGAACCAGCGCTTGTGCCAGGGAACCAGTTCGCGCTTGAAGCGGCGCCAGCCGAAAGCGGGATTGACGACGAACCACAGCCAGTCCTCGACGATCCAGAACAGCATCACGGCGCCCAGCGCGCGCGCTTCCAGCTGCAACGACCACTGGCCCATGAAGGCCAGCGGGAAGTGAAAAATGACGCCGATGAAGGAAAACATCCACGCGTGGTAGCCGGTCAACGCGCGGCCGCCCCAGAAGATGTCGAGCAGCGGATGCTCTTCGATGCGCCAGGTGGGCAGGTTCGCGGCCCAGCCGGCCTCGCCTTCGATCTCGACTTCGACGCGGGCAAAAAAATACGCGGCAACGACGATGGCGGCCAACGTCGCGACGAACTGGCCGGCATGGGAAAGTTCAAACACGGGCATCGATGGGTTCGGTCTGCTTCAGGATGGCCGCCAGCACGGCGCTCGCGGCATGGGGACGGCCCAGCGCGAGGGCGCGGGTACGCATGGTGTCGAGTTCGGCCGGATGGGCCATCAGGTAGCGCACGCGGTATTCCAGCGACGGCGCATCGAACGCTTTCATCGCGGCGCCATGTTCGAGCAGGAAATTGGCGTTGCGTTCTTCTTGCCCGGGAATCGACGCATTCACGATCATGGGCAGGCCCAGCGCCAGGCACTCCGCCGTCGTGGCGCCGCCCGGCTTCGTGATGGCCACGTTGGCGCAGGCCATCAGGCGCTCGACCTTGTCCGTAAAACCCTGCGGCACGAGCCGCCCCGGGTACGCGGCCGCCAGGCGTTGCAACGCCGCCAGTTCCGCGGCATTGCGACCCGCCAGTGCGATCAACTGAAACTGACCGGGGATCGCCAGCAGGCGCTGCGCCAGCGTGGACAGGCCGCCCAGCCCCGCGCCGCCGCCCATCAACAGGAAGGTCATGCGGCCGGGATCGATGCCGAGTTCGCGTGCACACGCGGCGCGGTCCGGCCGGCACATAAAAGCCGGCATGACCGGGATGCCGGTGACGTGGATGCCGTCGCGCGCGATGCCGTGTTTTTCCATCAGGAACGCCACTTCGTCGTTGCCCGCGAAATAGCCGGCCATGTGCCGGTGCACCCACATGCGGTGCAGGTCGAAGTCCGTCACCTGCACCCACACGGGGCAGCGCAGCATGCCATCGGCAACCTCGCGCGACAGGATCTCGGCCGGCAGGAAATGCGTGCAGACGATGGCATCCGGGCGCAGCTCGGCGATTTTCGCCAGCAGCGGCGCGCAATCGCGCCGTTCGATGCGGCGCCGCAGCCGGTGCGCCCAGCCGTCCGGCGCGGCCGTGTTGGTGGTGTCGTAGACCCAGCTCCACACGGCGGGTGCGCGCCGCACGAGCATGATGTAGAGGTCGGCGTAGACCTGGCGCAGGCGCGGCGTCGCGTAGGCGGTCGCGTCCAGGTGGATGACCTCGGCGATGCCGGGGACGGCGCACGCGGCGGCACGGATCGCCTCGGCGGCGCGCGTATGGCCGGCACGCTCAGCACGAGGATGCGCTTGCCCGCCCTGCCTTCGTCCATCCAACGCCCACCCATCGCGCTCGCCTTGCCGTGCATATTGATGAGGGCAATGTAGCGGTTGAATATGACGGTGCCGTGACGACGCGTGCGCCCCTTGCCAAGCGCGGCGGTGCACGCGATCATGGGCCCATGAACCCGCTCAACCTACCCCGCACCTTTGCCCGACTGGCCGGCCTGGCCCTGTTGCTCGCGAGCAGCGCCTGCCGCAGCGATGCGCCGCAGGTCCCCTCCACCGCCACGGGCAGCGCGCCCGTGCTGGCACGCATCGAGGCCGAGCGCGGCGCTGCCGCCTGCGATACGGACGATCAATGCCACACGATCGGCGTGGGCCACAAGGCCTGCGGCGGTCCCGAACGCTACCTCGCGTGGTCCAGCAAGAACAACGACGGCACGCGCCTGCGCGCGCTCGTGGCCGAACACGCGGCCGCGCGCCAGGCCGAGGACACCAAGAAGGGCATGATGTCGACCTGCTCCGTCGTCCCCGATCCAGGCGCGACGTGCGCCGCCGGCCAGTGCGTGCTGCGCGCCACGAACAACGGTCCCGGCGGGATGGCACCCGTCGCCCGCTGATACTTCATCACAAACGACAAAGGCCGCGGCATGCACCGCGACCTTTGTCTTTCGGGCCGCTTGTGGCGGCCCATGGTCGAGCTGTAACCCGACGATTACTCGACCTTCGCCTGCTTGTTGCCGGCGTTCTGGAACAGCGGGATCGGATCCGTCGTGTCGACTTCGACGATCGTCGTGCCGACCGTGGCGCCGCCGGTCACGTAGGCGACCGAACCCAAGTGACGCTTGCCGGTCGCGAGACCGGACCACGACAGCGCCACCGATGCCGTGCCGCCCAGGGCGACCTGGGACGGTGCGACGGCCCTGAAGTTGCCGCCGGTGACGCCCGGGCTCAGCACCCAGGTCGACAGCTTGTACGTGGCGCTGCCACCGACCGGATCGTAGCCGACGACGCACACCTTGTACTCGCCTGCCGGCGGGTTGGCCAGCGTGACCATTTCGTTGGCCGTCTGGCCGCCGCTGGTGCCGACGACGGTCGTGCCGCGTGCCACCACCAGGTCCAGGTCGGACAGGCCGTTGCCGGTGCCGACCGTGTCGCTGTCGTACAGCGCGAAGCGGGCGGTCGTCGTGCCGGCCGGGATGGTGACGGTATGCACGTTCACGCCCGTGCCGCCGCCGCCCGTGCAGACGCTGTTGGCCGTGTTCGTCGCCGTGACGACCGTCGAGCTGAACTGGGTGGCCGGGATCAGGCCGGCCTTGGCGAGGGACAGCGAGCCGGCGTAGCCGGTACCGATGGTGACGACCTTAGTGCCGGACGTCGCTTCGCTCTGCACCGTGGCCGGTACGGCGATCGTCGAGGCGCGCGCCGTCAGCGGGCTGCGCACGGTGTGCGTGCCGTCGCTCCAGGTCAGCTTGCCGTACACCCACGTGTTCATCGGCGCGCTGGTGCGGGTCAGCTTGACGGTGTACGTGGCGCTGGCGCCCGGCGCCAGGTTCAGCGTGGCCGGCTGCACGTCGACCGTATAGCCCGGCAGCGTGGTGCTGACGTTGTACGTCGCCGCGCTGCCGCCCACGTTCTTCACCGTGCGGGTCAGCGTCTGGATGCCCAGCACGTTGGCGGCCGTCAGCGACGGCAGGTTCAGGTTGTACGGCTGGATCGAGCCGACGGCCGGGCAGGTGCCCGGGCTGAACACGTTGGTGATGCCGAGGCCGCACAGGAAGCGCGCGTAGTCGATCGTGGCCAGGTCGTACACGAGGCCCGGATCGACGGCAGTGGACGGCGCCACGTGGCCGGCCCCCTGGCCCCACGGCAGTGTGCCGGTCGTGCGGGCCGTGCTGTCCCAGGATACCGAACCGTTCAGGCCATCGTCGAAGGTGTCGTACGCGGTCGTCATCAGGGCCGACTTGATCATCGCCGGCGTCCAGTCCGGATGACGCTGTTTCAGCAGCGCGGCGATGCCGGCCACGTGCGGCGACGCCATCGAGGTGCCGGTGTAGAACGCGAAGTCCTTCGACGGTGCGGGTGCGCCCGCGGCGACCGCGTCGCGCTGGGCCTTGGTCAGGTCGGCGCTGACGGCCGCCAGGATGTCCGTGCCCGGCGCGGTCACGTCCGGCTTCATGATGTTGGCGTTGGCCACGTTCGGGCCGCGCGACGAGCTGCTGTTCATCTGCGGTGCCACGATGTTCGGATCGACGATGCCGCGCAGGTTGTTCAGCGCCGCAGTGGCGCCCGGGGTCGAGGCATAGTAATCCTTGACCTTCTGGCCGTCCGCGGCCGTGATGTGCACGGTCGAGATCGAGTGCGCCTGGTTCAGGATCGTCGCCGCGCTGGTCGGCGTGTTGGCGATGATGACGCCGACGGCGCCGGCCGTCTTGCCGTTCGCGCTCTTGTTGACGAGCACGTTGCTGCCGCGGTCGCAGACGAGGATCTTGCCCGTCACCTTGGCCGGGTCGAGGTACGTGGTCGGACCGTCGGCCGGCCCGAAGCACAGGTTCAGGCTCGGGTCGGCCGGATCGACGCCCGCCAGGCCGGCATCCTTGGCGAGGATCAGCGGCGACGACGGCGTGTTGGCATTGCCGGACGCGCCGGTGACGGTCACGCCGTTGCCCAGCGCGACGTCGCCCGCATACGTGCGGTTATGCGTCGAGTTGCCGACCGTGGTGAGCCACGGGCTGATGTGGGCGACCGGTGCCGTCGCCGGACCGGAGTTGCCGGCCGATGCCGCCACGAACACGCCCGCCGCGGCCGCGCCGAGGAAGGCGACTTCGGTCGGTTCGTTGAACGCGCCGCCGCCGGCGTTCGGGCCGATCGAGAAGTTGATGACGTTCACGCCATCCTTCACCGCCTGCTCGATCGCGGCCACGCTGTTCGAGGTGGCGCAGCCGTTCAGGCCGGTGCCGCCGTCGGTCCAGCAGACTTTATAGGCGGCGATGCGGGCGCGCGGCGCCATGCCGGTGATCTTGCCGAGGGAGACGCCGCTGGCGCTGGCATTCACGTGCGCGTTGCCGCCGGCCGTGCTGGCCGTGTGGTCGCCGTGGCCGCCATGGCCTTCCGCGCCGGCGACGGAGTCGCGCGCCGACAAAAATTCGGTCCAGTGCAAGGTCTGCGTCGGCTGCTTGAAGTAGCGCGCGCCGATCAGCTTGTTGTTGCAATCGGTGACGGCGAAACCTTCGCCGACCTGGCAGATGCCCTTCCAGGACGCCGGCGGGGCATCGTAGGCGAGCTTGGTGCCGTCGCGGCTCGGATTGCCGTTCGCGTCGACGCGGTCGGCGAAGCTGTCGTGCTCCGGCCAGATGCCGCCGTCGACGATACCGATGATGATGCCTTCGCCGGCCTTGTCCTGGCCGCCGAGCTGGTCCCACAGGCCGCCCGGCTTGTCCAGGCCGAGGAACGTCGGGGTATAGCTCGTGTCGAGCTGCAGGATCGAGTCGGCCGAGATGCTGGCGACGCCCGGGTTCTTCTTCAGCGCGCGGACCTCGGCGTCGGTCAGCATGGCCGAGAAGCCGTTGAAGACGACCTTGTATTCGTTGGTGACCTGGGCCTTGTTGACGGTGGACAGGACATCCGCCTGCTTCGTCTCCAGGTAGGTGATGTAGTTCTGGACGCTCGTCGCGTCGAC
Source organism: Massilia sp. CT11-108 (assembly GCF_047302915.1). NCBI lineage: Bacteria > Pseudomonadati > Pseudomonadota > Betaproteobacteria > Burkholderiales > Oxalobacteraceae > Massilia > Massilia sp. CT11-108. Next base: position 6,654 of record NZ_JBKYMO010000205.1, read on the forward strand.
GTTCAGGCGCTGGCCGGTGGCGGGCTTGGTCGCCGTGAGGCCGCTGACGCCGCCGTCATAGGTGGCGACCGGCTTGTCGGCCAGCTGGACGATGTACGAGCGGCGGACTTCGCCGTCGGCATAGGCGTGGGTGGCCGCCGCGACGGTCAGCGCGAACAGGACGGCCGAAGTGATGGGACGCAGTTTCATGGTCGATACCTCGGCGGCTTAGGCGTTGTTGGACGAAGGAGCGGATTTGCGGCGGCGCGACAGGAGCGCGCCCATGCCCAGGCCGATCAGCGCGAGGCTGCCCGGCTCCGGCACTTCGGCCAGTGCGAGGTTGTCGATGGCGAACTGCGCCTGGTAGATCGACGGATCGGAATTGTCGGCCGCGACGGTGCAGCCGCCGATGCCGTCGAACAGGCAGGCGTGGATCGTCAGGCTGGTCAGCTCGGCGTAGCCGAAGCCGGCCGGCAGCGTGGCGGTGTCGAACAGCGGGTTGCCGTTGTTGTCGAGGCCCGGGAAGTCGAGCGCGTAGCCGAGCGTGCCGCCGTTCGCGAACGTGCCGGTCAGCAGCAGTTGGCCATACGAGAAATTCGGCAGGCCGCCGAACGGGGCAACGAAACCGAAGTCGAGGCGACGCAGGCTGAACTTGCCGCCGTCGTCCTTCTTGATCGTGACGCCGCCGTCGTTCAGGCCCAGGTAGGAATGGCTCGTGTTGTTGGTCGGACAGCCGCCCAGCCAGCAGGAGGTCGGGTCCATGCCGTTGACGAGCAGGCCGACGACGCCGCTCGTGCCGCCGTGGTTGTCGATGGCTTGCAGCGTGTAGCCGGCCTCGCCGAGCGTGTCGCCGTCCACGTAGATGCCGTCGGGGCTCAGGGATTCGAAGTTCACCACGGACGCCATGGCAGGTGCCGTGCCCAGCAGGGCAAGCGCGGCGGCTGCACCCAGGACCAGTTTATTCAGCCCGGATTGGGCAGGGGAAACGCAAGAAGTCGGATTGGTTGTCATGTCTCTCGCCTTGAAATGGAAGCACCGATGGGTATCGGGCCTACGTGTTTTTTTACCAACTACACGACTTTCCAATGTAGCAAGAAAACAATATTTATTCGTAAAAAATTATCCGAATTAACTATTGTGCTCAATGTTTGATATTGAACAAAATTTGGATTTCCCTATGAAAACAGCGATGTCGAAACGCAAGAAATTGTCGTTTTTTAATTACAATTCATTGCAAATAGAAAAATTGCTAGACATGCATTTTTGCTTGTGCTAACTATTTTACAATGTATCCGCGTGGAAATAGATTCTATATGTGCAACTGGATGTGGACGCGCCTTTGCCAAGAACCATTTCAGTCCTAGCAAATGTTCATGCTTGATTGAAAACTTGGGTACAAACGGTTGATACCAGTTGGTTGCTCACGGGCCACAAACGTTCGCTGGAGACACGCTGACAGAGTATGATTACGCTTCCCCGAAGCAGACTCGAGAGACCTATCCAGGATGAATGTTCCCGCGCACACCGATGCTTTGTTCCGTCAGGCCGAACGCGGCGTGCTGCCGCTCGGTGAACTGTTCCAGGGTGCGCAGACGCTGGTCGAACTGGGCATGCAGCAGGAAGCCATCCGGTTGTACGCTACCTGGATCGAGCACACGGCCTCCCCGGCCGCGTATGCCGCCTGCTTCAACCTCGCTGTCGCGCGCGGCAACGTGGGCGACGATGCGGGCGCCGCCCGCGATTACCTGAAGGCGATCGAACTCGCCCCCGGCTTCGTCGAGGCGCGCCTGAATCTCGGCACGCTGTACGAGCGCATGAACCGGCCCGATGACGCGCTCGCCGCATGGCAGGGCATCCTCGCCGACATCCCGGACCTGGCCGCGAAACCGGCGCTGCACGTGCAGGCCCTGAACAACCTGGGCCGCCTGTGCGAGATCCGCAAGCGCCTGCCGGAAGCGCTGGACTATCTCACGCGCAGCCTCGAACTCGCCCCGGACCAGCCCAAGGTCATCACCCACTGGGTGCACCTGCGCCAGAAGCTGTGCGTGTGGCCCGTCTACGAAGCGTTCGGCGCCGTCACGGTGGAAGAACAGCGCCGCCACACGTCGGCCCTCGCGATGCTGGGCGCGTCGCCGGATCCGGCCGAGCAGCTGGCCGCGTCGCTCAACTTCGTCGAGCGCAAGGTGCATGCGGCGCCCGAGCAGCTGGCGCCGCCCGAGGGCTATGCCCACAGGCGCATCCGCATCGGCTACCTGTCGTCCGACCTGTGCTCGCACGCGGTGTCGATCCTGACGGCCGAACTGTACGAGCTGCACGACCGCGCGCGCGTCGAGGTCTACGCGTTTTCCTGGAGCCGCGAAGACAATTCGCCGCTGCGCGCGCGCGTGGTCGGCGCGATGGACCACTACATCCGCATCGACAGCATGACGGACGAGGAAGCGGCGCGCTGCATCCGCTCGCACGAGATCGACATCCTTGTCGACCTCCACGGCCTCACGCTGGGCGCGCGCGCCGACATCCTCGGCTGGCGTCCCGCGCCCGTGCAACTGACGTGGCTGGGCTTTCCCGGCCCGACGGCGGTGCCCGGCATCGACTACGTGGTGGCCGACGACTTCGTGCTCCCGCCGGCGCTGGAACCGCATTTCACGGAACGGCCGCTGCGCATGCCGCACACGTTCCAGATCAACGACCGCCGCCGCGCCATCGGCCCCACGCCCACGCGCGCCGCGAACGGCCTGCCGGAAGGCGCGTTCGTGTTCTGCTCCTTCAACAGCAATTTCAAGGTCACGCCCGAGGTGTTCGACAGCTGGATGCGCATCCTGACGCAGGTGCCGGACAGCGTGCTGTGGATGGTGGCCGACAGCGACGCCACCCGCGCCAACCTCGTGCGCGAGGCCGAGGCGCGCGGCGTGGCAGGCAGCCGCCTGCTGTTCGCGGGGCGCGTGGCGCCGGCCGATTACCTGGCCCGCTTCCGCCTCGCCGACCTGTTCCTCGACACGAATCCGTTCAACGGCGGCACCACCGCGAGCGACGCCCTGTGGGCCGGCCTCCCGGTGCTGACGTGGGCCGGCCAGACCTTCTGCTCGCGCATGGCGGGCAGCCTGCTGTGCGCGGTCGGCCTGCCGGAACTCGTCACGCACGCGCTGGAAGACTACGAGGCGCTGGCCATCGCCCTCGGCAACGACCGCCCGCGCATGGACGCGCTG
>NZ_JBKYMO010000206.1:0-9784 GCF_047302915.1 Massilia sp. CT11-108
CTGTCCGGCGGCGGCAGCCTGCGCCTGCCGGGCCAGCCGTTCGGCGACGATCCACGTGCGCGCAAGGAAGGCGAGGGCACCGAAGGACGTGCGCGCACCCCGCGCACGGAAGCCAAACCGGCTCCGCGCGGCCCCGCCAAGCGTAACGGATCGGGTCGGTCCTGATCCTTTTCGCATCGATCGTTTCTGGCAAGCACATCTATGTTTGAAACGTTTTGATACGATGTCGAAATGTAAAGACTTCCCGTCTGTAGTATAGTCGGACCGGTATTCCGGCCAGACCGGGTCCGGCACGCATGGTGCGTGCCGTCGTTTCAGGAGTTTTTACATGCAAGCGGTAGCAACGGCAGCCACGTCCACGCCGTCCGACGAATTCTTTTTGGCGCGCCAGCCCATCCTCGGGCGCGACCAGAAACTGGTGGCGTTCGAGTTGCTGTTTCGCGCCGCGCCGGAGCATGAGGACGCGCAGCTGACCGATTATGCCGCCGCCACCGCCGCCGTGATCTCCCATGCGTCGCAGCTGGGGATGAAGCAGGTGGTGGGCGAGCAGGTTGCCTTCGTCAATGTCGACGAGGTGGTGCTGATGAGCGATTTCGTCCGATTCCTGCCTCCCGATAAGGTCATTCTGGAAATTCTGGAAACCGTCCGTCCCACCACGGCCTTGCTGGCCCGTGTGCGGGAGTTGAAAGAGCTCGGCTTCAAGTTCGCACTCGACGATGTTATAGGCCATTCCGAGCAGGTAAGCAAGCTGATGAGCCTCGTCGACATCATCAAGATCGACTTGCAGGGCGTCGGGCGCGGCGAGCTCGCCGAACTCGTCCGCACCCTGCGCGGGCCGCATCAGAAGCTGCTGGCGGAAAAGGTCGAGACGATCGAGGAATTCGAGTTATGCCTGGAACTCGGCTTCGAATACTTCCAGGGCTATTATTTTGCGCGTCCTGCGATCCTGTCCGGCAAGAAGATCACGCCGTCCGAGCTCGTGCTGCTGCGCCTGTTCGATCTCATTCATTCGCAAGCCGACAACGATGCGATCGAGGCGGCCGTCAAACGCGACCCGTTGCTGAGCCTGAACCTGCTGCGCCTCGTGAACGGCCATCTGGCCGGCACCGGCGCGCCGCAGGTCGAGTCGATTTCGCAGGCGCTCGTCCAGCTCGGCCGCAGCCAGTTGCAGCGCTGGGTGCAGATCCTGTTGTACAGCGGCCCGGAGGGGCACGTCGAACTGAATTCGCCGTTGCTGCAGATGGCGACGACGCGCGGCCGCCTGCTCGAGCTGATGACGCTGACCCTGCGTCCGGGCGACGTGGCCGGCGCGAATACTGCCTTTACGGTCGGCATCATGTCGCTGATGGATGCGTTGTTCGACGTGCCGATGCGCGAGATCTTCGACAAGGTCGACCTGTCGCGCGAGGTCCGCGCCGCGCTGCTGGAGCGCGACGGCGACTATGGCGCCATGCTGAGCGTGGCGGAAGCGCTGGAGCATGTGGATCCGGACCGCAATCTGGCGGCCGCGCTGGACCGCCTCGGGCTGTCGGTGAAACAGGTGCGCGACATCGAACTGGCCGCGTTCGGCTGGGTGCGCGAACTCGGTGCCGAAGTGCACTGACCTCTACGATTGCGCGAGGAACAGAAAGACGGTCGGCTTCTTGTGGAAATCCGGCGCCTTGCCGGCAGCCAGTTGCGCCTTCCATTTCGCGGCCGTCTGCGTCCGCACGGTTTCCGTCGCCAGCGACAGATCGGTCGCCACGCACACCAGCGTGCCCGGCTGGCAGCTGGCGACGAGGGCTTCCAGCATCGCGCCGTTGCGATATGGCGTCTCGATCAGCAACTGCGTCTGTTTCTCGCTGCGCGAGCGCTGCTCCAGTTGCTGGATGCGCTTGGTGCGCTGGCCGGCGTCCGTCGGCAAATAGCCGTTGAATGCGAAGCTCTGGCCGTTCAGGCCGCTCGCCATCACGGCCAGCAGCAGCGACGACGGCCCCACGAGCGGACGCACGGGCACGCCGTGCTGGTGCGCCAGCCGGACGAGGTCGGCACCCGGGTCCGCGACGGCCGGCACGCCCGCTTCCGACACGAGGCCCGCATCGCGTCCCTCCAGCAGGGGCGCGAGCAGCGCGGCCAGCGCCTGCTGCGGCGTGTTCACATTGAGTTCCGCGATCTGAATCTCTTGCAGCGGGCGTGCGAGCGGATGGTCGATGCCGACCAGTTTCAGGAAGGCGCGCGCCGTCTTGGCGTTCTCGGCGACAAAGTACTCGAGCTTGCTGGCGATGTCCTGCACCTGCTCGGGCAGGATGTGGGACAGCGCGTGCGGTGCGGCCTCGGTGGGGCCGAGGGTGTTCGGGATCAGGTAGAGCGTACCGGGCATGGTTGTTATTGTTGGCGATTAAAAAATGGCATGCCGGCGCGGCGCAGCATGCCGGTCAGGGCGATCAGGGGCAGGCCGGTGAGGGCGGTCGGGTCGCCGCTGTCGATGCGTTCGAGCAGGGCGATGCCGAGTCCTTCGTTCTTGGCGCTGCCGGCGCAGTCGTAAGGCTGCTCGATGTGCAGGTAGGAGTCCAGCTCGGCATCCGGGAGGTCGCGGAACGTCACGAACACCTGGACATTCTCGACCTGCGCCGTGCCGGTTCTCCCGTCCCACAGGCACAGGGCCGTATGGAATATGACGCGGCGGCCGCGCATCATCTGCAATTGGGCGAGGGCGCGCGCGTGGTCGCCCGGCTTGCCGATCTGGATGCCGTCCAGCGTGGCCACCTGGTCCGAGCCGATCACCAGAGCACCGGGGTTCTTGAGGGCGACGGCCGCGGCTTTCTCGCGCGCCAGCCGCAGCGCCGTCGCTTCCGGCGTTTCATCCGGATGCGGGGTCTCGTCGATGTCGGGCGAGATCGTTTCGAACGGCAGGTGCAGGCGACCCAGCAGCTCGCGCCGGTAGGCGGAGCCGGAGGCCAGGATGAGGCGCGGAAGGGTGGAGCTTGGCATCGATTTTCGTAAATAAAACAGGAAGATAGCGCTTTGTGAGGAAGTCTTTGACTGCGCGGGCAGAAGCCTGCTATTATCGCAGGTTTTCCGGGGATGTTTTTCCAAATGAGCGCTTTTGTCATCGACGCCTTTGAATTTTGTCGGAACAACGGCCATCGTGAAGGCGTCACGCCGGTGGCGGAAATGAACCGCCTGGCGGTTGATTGCGCCGACAAGTCCGGCGAGATCGCGTGGTCCATCGACGGCGGCCAGACCCGGCAAGGGTATCCGATGCTGACGTTGTCCGTCTCCGGTACCGTGCAACTGGTCTGCCAGCGCTGCCTGACCCCGTTCGGCTACGAGCTCGATTCGTCGACCGTGCTGGTGCTGGGTAAGGACGACCAGGAAGCGGACGAGATCGAGGAAATCCTCGACGATGAAAGTATCGACGTGATCGTCGGCAGCCATACCTGCGACATCCGCGATCTGCTGGAAGATGAAGCCCTGCTGGCCCTGCCGCAGGCACCGAAACACGAGGTGTGCCCCGATACCAGGCTGCTGGACGCGATCAAGTCCGAGAAGGTATCGCCGTTCGCGGCACTTAAAGGCCTCAAATCTGAATAAAAGAATTGCAGTGGGTGTTACGTACAGGTAGCATTCGCAGCGTCAAAACGTGTCAAGCGCGTGCAGCTCGAGTATTGAGTCATCGTTGTAAGGCAGCGTTAAACATGTCGGCAATGGCAGCCTCAACGTTATTGCTGCTGGGATACTCGATGCGCATGTACTTGCAAGTCGAATGTGTTAGAATTTTAGAACTTAAGTTTAGGAGTCATCATGGCTGTTCAACAGAATAAGAAGTCCCCGTCGAAGCGCGGCATGCACCGTTCGCACGATTTCCTGACCGCCCCGAACCTGGCAGTCGAGCCGACCACCGGCGAAACGCACCTGCGTCACCACATCAGCCCGAACGGTTTCTACCGTGGCCGTAAAGTGCTCAAGACCAAGAACGACGAGTAATCGACGTCTTGCTGTTTTGTTCCATGAAAGCGGTGCAACGTATGTCGAATGCGTGGCGCCGCTTTTTCTTTTGCGGTAACTCCGTCATTTACCATCCCGCTGACTCGGCTCGCAGTGTACCCCGCCGAGACCACGCCGCCGCCGGCCGACCTTGAGCCCGCGGTTCATTCCGACAAATGACAATCAAAATTTCCATCGACTGCATGGGCGGCGACCACGGCCCCGCCGTGACCATCCCGGCAGCCCTCGCATTCCTCAAGCGCGAACCCGACGCCGAGCTGATCCTCGTCGGTCAGGAAGAGCTGGTCCGCGCTGAACTCAAGAAACATCATGCGGGCGACACCCTCCGCCTGACCGTCCGCCACGCCTCCGAAGTGGTCGCGATGGACGATCCCGTCGAAGTCGCCCTGCGCCGCAAGAAAGACTCGTCGATGCGCGTGGCGATCGAGCTCGTCAAGGACGGCAGCGCCGACGTCTGCGTCTCCGCCGGCAATACGGGCGCGCTGATGGCCATCTCGCGGTATGTCCTGAAGACCATGGCCGACGTCGACCGTCCGGCCATCTGCTCGATCCTGCCGAACCAGAAGGGCGGTCCGACGTACATGCTCGACCTGGGTGCCAACGTCGATTGCGAGCCCCATCACCTGCACCAGTTCGCCATCATGGGCGCCGTGCTGTTCGAAGCGATGGAACACCGCCGCCCGAGCATCGGCTTGCTGAACGTCGGCACGGAAGAGATCAAGGGCAATGAAGTGGTCAAGGCCACCGCACCCCTGCTGCGGGCCGACCATGAACGCGGCGTGCTGAATTTCCATGGCAACGTGGAAGGTAACGATATCTTCAAGGGCACCGTCGACGTCGTCGTGTGCGACGGGTTCGTCGGCAACGTGACCCTGAAGGCGATCGAGGGCCTGTCGCGTTTCGTGAAATCGGTGTTCCTCGAAACGACCATGTCGAAGATCGGCGCCCTGTTCGCGCGCAAATCGCTCAAGAAGCTGAACCCCGAAAGTTATAACGGTGCCGGCCTGCTGGGCCTGAAAGGCCTGGTCTTCAAGAGCCATGGCGGCGCCAATGCCTACGCCTACGAGTGGGCACTTCGACGCGCTTTTGACGCGGCGAAATATAATGTGCAAGCGCAACTCTCGACCTTGATCGCCGAAATGTTGCCGCAAGCTCCCAATCCGGAAGCGCCAGGCTCAACTATTCAGCAGGGTTAGCAATGACTTACAGCAAAATCATCGGTACCGGCAGCTACCTGCCCGCGCAGCGTGTCACCAACGACGACCTCGCGGCGCAGCTCGCCACCAAGGGGATCGAAACCTCGGACGAATGGATCGTGTCCCGCAGCGGCATCTCCGCCCGCCACTACGCCGCGCCCGACGAAAACGCGTCGGACCTGGCCGTGAACGCGGCACGCAAGGCGCTCGAAGCGTCCGGCCTCGAAGCGGAGCAGATCGACCTGATCATCGTCGCCACGTCGACGCCGGATTATTTCGGCAGCTTTCCGAGCACGGCGTGCATCGTCCAGAACAAGCTGGGCATGCGCAACAACAGCGCCGCGTTCGACATGGGCGCCGTGTGCTCGGGCTTCGTCTACGCGATGGCGACGGCCGATGCCTTCATCAAGGCCGGCAACGCGAAGAACGTGCTCGTGATCGGCACGGAAGTGTTCTCGCGCATCCTCGACTTCGATGACCGCAGCACCTGCGTGCTGTTCGGCGACGGCGCCGGCGCCGTCGTGCTGGCCGCGTCCGAGGAGCCGGGCCTGCTGGCCGTCAAGCTGCATGCCGACGGCAGCCATGGCCACATCCTGTGCGGTCCCGCGAACCCGTCGAACCAGGCCGCGAACCAGAAATTCCTGTACATGGATGGCCCGGCCGTCTTCAAGCTGGCCGTCTCCGTGCTGGAAAAGGTCGCCAACGAAGCGCTGGCGCATGCGCAGATGCCGGCGGGCGACATCGACTGGCTGATCCCGCACCAGGCCAACCTGCGCATCATGGCGGGCACCGCGAAGAAACTCGGGCTCCCGACCGACAAGATGGTCGTGACCGTCAACGAACACGGCAACACGTCGGCCGCGTCGATCCCGCTGGCGCTCGATGTCGCGGTGCGCGACGGCCGCATCAAGCCGGGCCACAACGTCATGATGGAAGGCGTCGGTGGCGGCTTTACCTGGGGTGCCGTGCTGGCGCGCATGTAATAACAAGACAAAAACACGCTAAGAGGAATCGATGAGCAAATTCGCATTTCTGTTTACCGGCCAGGGCGCGCAAGCCGTCGGCATGCTGAACGGCTTCGCCGGGAACCCGGTCGTCGCACAGACCGTCGCCGAGGCGTCGGAAGCGCTGGGCCAGGACCTCGGCAAACTGATCGCCGAAGGTCCGAAGGAAGACCTCGACCTGACCACGAACACGCAGCCCGTGATGCTGACGGCCGCCGTCGCCGTCTACCGCGCGTGGATCGCCGCGGCCGGCCACAGCCTCGGCGAGTACTCGGCACTCGTCGCCGCCGGCGTGATCGACTTCAAGGATGCCGTGCCGCTCGTGCGCTTCCGTGCGCAAGCCATGCAGGATGCGGTGCCGGTCGGGCAGGGCGGCATGGCCGTGATCCTCGCCCTGTCGGCCGACGACGTGCGTGCCGTGTGCGCGGAGGCTGAGCAGGGTGAAACGGTGGAAGCCGTGAACTTCAACGAGCCGACGCAGATCGTGATCGCGGGCCACACGGCCGCCGTCGAGCGCGCGTGCGACATCGCCAAGGCCAAGGGTGCCAAGCGCGCCATGAAGCTGGCCGTGTCGGCGCCGTTCCACTCGTCGCTGCTGAAGCCGGCGTCGGATCGCCTGCGCGACTACATGGCCACCCTGAACTTTGCCGCCCCGCAGATCGACTTGATCAACAACGTCGACGTGGCTATCCTGAACGATCCCGCCGCGATCAAGGACGCGCTGGTGCGCCAGGCGGCCGGTCCCGTGCGCTGGGTCGAGACCATGCAGAAGATGGCGGCCGACGGCGTGACGCAAGTCATCGAATGCGCGCCGAGCAAGACCCTGATCGGCATGGCCAAGCGGATCGATCCGGTGCTGGTGGGCGAAGCCCTCGTCGACCAGGCATCGCTGGAGCGCGTGCTCGCCGCCGTCCAGGGCTGAGTGCCGCCGCATCCCCCCGTTAGAGAAAAAGAGGACTCAATGAACCTGCAAAACCAAGTCGCCCTCGTCACCGGCGCCTCGCGCGGCATCGGCAAGGCCATCGCACTCGAACTGGCCCGCCAGGGCGCCAGGGTCGTCGGCACCGCCACCACCGAAGCGGGCGCGGAAGCCATCGGCGCCTACCTCGCCGAGTTCGGCGGCAAGGGCGTCGTGCTGAACGTCACCGACGCCGCCCAGTGCGCCGCCGTCATCGACGACATCACGAAGAACGTCGGCCCGATCGGCATCCTCGTCAACAATGCCGGCATCACCCAGGATCAACTGGCGATGCGCATGAAGGACGAAGAGTGGGACAACGTGATCGCCACCAACCTGACGGCCGTCGGCCGCCTGTCGCGCGCCGTGCTGCGCGGGATGATGAAGGCAAAGCAGGGGCGTATCATCAACATCACGTCCGTCGTGGGCGCGGCCGGCAACCCGGGCCAGATGAATTACGCGGCGGCGAAGGCCGGCGTGGCCGGCATGACCCGCGCGCTGGCGCGCGAGATCGGCAGCCGCAACATCACCGTCAACTGCGTGGCGCCCGGCTTCATCGATACCGACATGACCAAGGCACTGGGCGAAGGCCAGCACGAGGCGCTGCTGACGCAGATCCCGCTGGGCCGCCTGGGCGCGCCGGAAGATATCGCGTACGCGGTCGCCTTCCTGGCGGGGCCGCAGGCCGCCTACATCACGGGCACGGAACTGCACGTGAACGGCGGCATGTACATGAACTGATGGGCATCCTTTAATTAGAGATCTCGGCAGTTCGCAGTAGTTTCGACCGTTTTAGCGTCAGACGCTGAAAATAGTTTTTCAACGCGCAAACCCTGATAAAATGCGCGCACTTTCCGCAACACATACCTAATGGAGCCATAACATGTCGGATATCGAACAACGCGTTAAAAAAATCGTCGCTGAGCAACTGGGCGTTGCCGAAGCAGACATCAAAATCGATTCCTCGTTCGTTGACGACCTCGGCGCTGACTCGCTGGACACCGTGGAACTGGTGATGGCCCTGGAAGACGAATTCGAAATGGAAATCCCGGACGAGCAGGCCGAGAAGATCACGACCGTTCGCCAGGCTATCGAGTACGCACAGGCTCACGTCAAGGCCTAAGCTTTCAGGATTTCAGGAGAAGCGCTTGAGTTCACGCAACCGTCGTGTCGTAGTGACCGGCCTGGGTTGCATCTCTCCGATCGGCAACACCATTGCCGACGCGTGGGAGGCAGCACTGGCGGGCAAGTCGGGTATTGCCAACATCACCAAGTTCGACGCAACGCCATTCTCGACCCGCTTTGCGGGCGAGGTGAAGAACTTTAACGTCGAGGATTACCTGCCGGGCAAGGAAGGCCGTCATATGGATACGTTCATCCATTTCGGCATGGCCGCCGGCATCCAGGCGTTACAGGATTCGGGCATTGTCGTCACCGACGACAATCGCGATCGTATCGGCGTGCTCGTGGGTTCCGGCATCGGCGGTCTGCCGATGATCGAAGACACGAAGGCGGAGTACGACAGCCGCGGCCCGCGCCGCATCTCGCCGTTCTTCGTCCCGGCGTCGATCATCAACATGATCTCGGGCGACCTGTCGATCAAGTTCGGCCTGCGTGGTCCGAACCTCGCCATCGTGACCGCCTGCACGACCGGACTGCATTGCATCGGCCAGGCAGCCCGCCTGATCGAGTACGGCGACGCCGACGTGATGATCGCCGGCGGTGCGGAATCGACCGTGTCGCCGCTGGGCCTGGGCGGTTTCGCCTCGGCACGCGCGCTGTCGTCGCGCAATGATGATCCGGCCACGGCCTCGCGTCCGTGGGACCGCGACCGCGACGGCTTCGTGCTGGGCGAGGGCGCGGGCGTGATGGTGCTCGAAGAGTATGAACACGCCAAGGCGCGCGGCGCGAAGATCTATGCGGAAGTCGTCGGCTTCGGCATGAGCGCGGACGCGAACCACATCACGGCACCGCTCGAGGATGGCAGCGGCGCATCGCGCTGCATGGTCGCCGCGATGCAGTACGCGGGCATCAACCCGGACCAGGTGCAGTACGTGAACGCGCACGGCACGTCGACCCCCGTGGGCGACGTGGCGGAAGTGAAGGGCATCAAGCGCACCTTCGGCGACCATGCGAACAAGCTGGTCGTCAACTCCACCAAGTCGATGACGGGCCACCTGCTGGGTGGCGCGGGCGGCCTGGAGTCGGTGTTCACCGTGCTCGCGATTCACAACCAGGTCTCGCCGCCGACGATCAACATCTTCAACCAGGATCTGGAATGCGACCTGGACTTCTGCGCCAACACGGCACGGGACATGAAGATCGATTACGCGGTGAAAAACTCCTTCGGTTTCGGCGGTACCAACGGCACGCTGGTCTTCGCCAAGATCTAACGATCGCGCAATAGCCGAACTTTCGGACGCCCATTCCTGTCCAAGGAATGGGCGTTTGTCATTTCTGGCCTCCTCAAATTCTAATTGGAAACACCCATGTCGATCGCGGTGTCCGCGCTCGTCAGGCCGTCGCGCATCCAGCGGTTCGTATGGGGTGGCTGCGGCCTGGCCCTTCTCGCGTCTGCGCTGGCCATCGGGCTGGCGGCGCCCGGGCACGTCCGCCTCGCGCCTCTCGTCGCGGCGGCG
>NZ_JBKYMO010000207.1:0-9783 GCF_047302915.1 Massilia sp. CT11-108
GACAGCCTGGATGCCCACGGCTGCCTCGTCGCGCCGCTGCGCTGATCGATTGCACTTGCGGCGCCGGCTGCGCCAGCACGGCGGGATCCCGCACGACATACCGACCGCACGAAACGCGGAACAGACGGAAGAAACGTGGGCGCTGCCGCCCACGCGGACGTTGGTGGGATCAGAACACCACGACCGACCGGATCGACTCGCCCTTCTTCATCAGGTCGAAGCCATCGTTGATCTGGTCGAGCGTCAGGTGATGGGTGATGAGATCATCGATATTGATCTTGTTTTCCATGTACCAGTCGACGATCTTCGGCACGTCCGTACGACCGCGCGCGCCGCCGAACGCGGAGCCTTTCCACACGCGGCCCGTAACGAGCTGGAATGGACGCGTCGCGATTTCCTTGCCCGCTTCCGCCACGCCGATGATGATCGATTGGCCCCAGCCCTTGTGGCAGCACTCCAGCGCCTGGCGCATCGTCGTGACGTTGCCGATGCATTCGAACGAGTAGTCCGCGCCGCCGTCCGTCAGCTGGACGATGGTGTCGACGACGTTCTCGACTTCCTTCGGATTGACGAAGTGCGTCATGCCGAATTTACGGGCCATCTCTTCGCGGCCCGGGTTGAGGTCCACGCCGATGATTTTATCGGCGCCGACCATCTTCGCCGCCTGGATCACGTTCAGGCCGATGCCGCCCAGGCCGAACACGACGACGTTCGCGCCCGCCTCGACCTTCGCCGTGAAGATCACGGCGCCGATGCCCGTCGTGACGCCGCAGCCGATGTAGCAGATCTTGTCGAACGGGGCGTCCGAACGGACTTTCGCCAGCGCGATTTCCGGCACCACGATGTAGTTCGAGAAGGTGGACGTGCCCATGTAGTGGTAGATCGGCTTGCCGTCCAGCGAGAAGCGCGACGTCGCATCCGGCATCAGGCCGCGGCCCTGCGTCGAGCGGATGGCCTGGCACAGGTTCGTCTTTTGCGACAGGCAGAATTTGCACTGGCGGCATTCCGGCGTGTACAGCGGGATGACGTGGTCGTCTTTACGGAGGCTCGTCACGCCCGGGCCGACGTCGACGACGACGCCCGCGCCCTCATGGCCCAGGATGGCCGGGAAGATGCCTTCCGGGTCGGCGCCGGACAGTGTGTAGTAGTCGGTATGGCAGATGCCCGTCGCCTTGACTTCGACGAGCACCTCGCCCGCCTTCGGGCCCTCGAGTTCGACCTCTTCGATCGTCAGCGGTTTCCCTGCCTGCCATGCAATCGCGGCCCTGGTTTTCATGTTTACGGTCCCTGGAAGATGATGAAAGAATGTTCGGCATGATACCAAGCCGGCACAAAACCTACTTTGCCTTCAACCGTCCCGCGAACGCCCCGTGCAGGCCGTTAAGTAATTCCTCCGCCGCCACGAGCTGCTCCGCCACTTCGTTGATCTTGCGCCGGCTCGAGCGCGCATGGTCGCGCAGCACCTCGAACGCCGTGTTGCGGTCCGTCTGGTAGCGCGCCATCAGCAGCCCCACCGCCAGGCTCGTCTCGCGGCCCGCCGCCAGCGCGGCGTTCAGGTTCGCTTCGGTGCGGCGCAACTGGCGGATCTCGTCGGCGCGGGCCAGCGCGGATTCGAACGCGGGAATCAGGCGCGCGGCATCGACCGGCTTCACGACGAAGCCGACGGCCCCGTGGCTGGCGGCCTGGCGCGCCGTCTCGGCATCGTCGACCGACGACAGGAACATGAACGCGACCGACGTGTGCTCCCTGAGGCGGCGCGCCAGGTCGAGGCCGGACATGCCGGGCATGCTGATGTCGAGCAGGGCCAGCGCGATGTCGGCTTCGCGCTCGGCCACGCGCTGCAGCGCTTCGACGCCCGATTCGGCCGTCATCGTCTCGTAACCGGAATGGTCCAGTACGGTTTTCAGGTAATCGAGCAGGAGGGGATCGTCGTCGACCAGCAAGATCAGCCGGCGGGGAGGCAGGTACGCGCTCATTGTTATGGTTCTCGCAGCGAGAGGTTGCACGCGACCGTTGCGGCGCGCGGTCGCATGGGCGCCTGCGGCGCGCCAAAAATATAGCACGTTGACAAGCCGTCTCGTCAAAGAAATTCACAATCTCTGCGCTTACGCAACAACTGTTGCGCACGATTGAAATCCGATTGCATATGTATAACTTCTCAAAATAAACTGATTTTCGCTGCCCAATACGGGTAGCGGACAACCAAAAAGCATGCGGTCCACAAGGCCAGCTGCAATACATATTTTCTTAGACGGAGAAAACACCGATGAATCAGAAATACACTCGCGCATCGAAGATGGTCCCGGTCCTCGGGCTGTGCATGGCGGCCCTGGCCGTCGCGTTCTCGGGAAGTGTGTCGGCCGCGCCCGGCACGACCCGCGTGATCGTCGCCTTCAAACCCGGCTCGGCTGCCAACATCAAGTCCGCCGTCGCGGCCGCCCGGGGCACGGTCAAGCAGGACATCTTCAACATGAACGCGATGGCCATCGAAGTGCCGACGGCCGCGCTGCAGGGCCTGCAGCACAATCCGAACGTCGAGTACGTCGAGGAAGACGTGATCCGCAAACCGTTCGCGCTGACGACACCGTCGACCGGCGTACCGTACACGTCCGGCCAGCTGGTGCCATACGGCATCAAGCAGGTGCAGGCCGACCAGCTGTCCGATGCGAACACGAGCAACCGCAAGATCTGCATCATCGACTCCGGTGTCGATTTCAGCCATGAAGACCTGAAGGACAACGGCGCCAACGTCACCGGCGAATACGATTCCGGCACGGGCTGGTGGTACACGGACGAAACCCACCACGGCACCCACGTGTTCGGCACCATCGCGGGCGTGAACAACGGCCTGGGTGTCGTCGGCGTGAACCCGAACAAGCAGCTCAAGCTGCACATCGTGAAAGTGTTCGGCAAGGATGGCGCGTGGACGTATTCGTCGACCCTGGCCAATGCCGCCAACAAGTGCGGCGCGGCGGGCGCGAACGTCATCACGATGTCGCTGGGCGGCGGCGCCAGGAGCATCACCGAACAGCGCGCCTTCGACAACCTGCAGACCAAGGGCGTCCTCTCGATCGCGGCGGCGGGCAACGACGGCAATTCGACGACGTCGTACCCGGCCGGCTACACGAGCGTGATGTCGGTGGCGGCCGTGGACGAGAACAAGGTCGTCGCCTCGTTCTCGCAATACAACAAGGATGTCGAGATCGCCGGTCCCGGTGTGGCCGTGCTGTCGACCGTCCCGATGGGCACCGGCGTCGACACGGCACTGACGGTCGGCTCGGCGAACTACGCCTCGTCGGCGATGGAAGGCTCGCCCGTCAAGACCGCGACGGCACCGCTGGCCGACTTCGGCATCGGCGACACCGTCAACTCGTCCGTCTCCGGCAAGGTCTGCCTGATCCAGCGCGGCACCGTCGACTTCGCGACCAAGGTCGCCAACTGCCAGAACAGCGGCGGCGTGGGCGCGATCGTCTACAACAACGTGGCGGGCGCATTCGGCGGCACGCTGGGCACGACCGTCACGACGATCCCGTCGCTGACCGCCTCCGACACGGACGGCGCCGCGATGAAGGCCCAGCTGGGCCAGAGCGCGACGGTGGCCGTGAAGGCATCGAACTACGCCTACTTCGACGGCACCTCGATGGCCACGCCGCACGTGTCGGCCGTCGCCGCACTGGTGTGGAGCTACTTCCCGACCTGCACGGGCGCCCAGATCCGTACGTCGCTGGACAACAGCGCGCTCGACCTGGGTACGGCCGGCCGCGACACGAAGTACGGCTACGGTCTGGTGCAGGCCAAGGCGGCGTACGATCGCATCAAGGCGCTGGGCTGCGGTAAATAATCCGTCGCTTTGCAGCACGACAAAAGGGGCGCCACGAGCGTCCCTTTTCGTTAACGGCCGCGTAATCCATCTATAATGGTCGTTTTCGCATTTTCAGCCCATACAGCCTATACAGCCACATCATGGAATTAGCCAAGTCTTTCGAGCCAGTCGACATCGAACAATTCTGGCGCACGGAATGGGAACAGCGCGGTTACTTCGCCGCGTCGATGGACGACGGCAAGCCGTCGTTCAGCATCCAGCTGCCGCCGCCGAACGTGACGGGCACCCTGCACATGGGCCACGCCTTCAACCAGACCGTCATGGATGGCCTGACCCGCTACTACCGCATGCGTGGCTTCAACACGGCGTGGATCCCGGGCACCGACCACGCCGGCATCGCCACCCAGATCGTCGTGGAGCGCCAGCTCGACGCGCAGAAGATCTCGCGCCACGACCTGGGCCGCGAAGCCTTCGTCGAGAAGGTCTGGGAGTGGAAGGAAAAATCGGGCAGCACCATCACGGGCCAGATGCGCCGCCTGGGCGCCTCGGCCGACTGGAACCGCGAATACTTCACGATGGACGAGCCGCGCTCGAAGACCGTCACCGAAGTGTTCGTGCGCCTGTTCGAACAGGGCCTGATCTACCGCGGCAAGCGCCTCGTCAACTGGGACCCGGTGCTGGGCACGGCCGTCTCCGACCTCGAAGTGGTGTCGGAAGAAGAAGACGGTTCGATGTGGTACATCCAGTACCCGCTGGCGGACGGCAGCGGCCACCTGACGGTCGCGACGACGCGTCCGGAAACGATGCTGGGCGACGTCGCCGTCGCCGTCGACCCGACCGACGAACGCTACACGCACCTGCACGGCAAGATGCTCAAGCTGCCGCTCGTCGGCCGCGAGATCCCCGTCATCGCCGATTCCTACGTGGATAAAGCGTTCGGCACCGGCTGCGTGAAGATCACGCCGGCGCACGACTTCAACGACTACGCCGTCGGCCAGCGCCATAACCTGCCGATGCCGTCGATCATGACGCTCGAGGCGAAGATCACGGACGACGCGCCGGCAGCCTACCGCGGCCTGGACCGCTTCGAAGCGCGCAAGAAGATCGTCGCCGACCTCGAAGCGCAAGGCCTGCTGGAACAGGTCAAACCGCACAAGCTGCAGGTGCCGCGCGGCGACCGCACGGGCGTCGTCATCGAGCCGATGCTGACGGACCAGTGGTTCGTCGCGATGAGCAAGCCGGCGCCGGAAGGCACGCACAACCCGGGCAAGTCGATCACCGACGTGGCGCTGGAAAAGGTCGCGAGCGGCGAGATCAAGTTCGTTCCGGAGAACTGGACGACCACGTACAACCAGTGGCTGAACAACATCCAGGACTGGTGCATCTCGCGCCAGCTGTGGTGGGGCCACCGCATCCCGGCCTGGTACGGTCCGAACGGCGAAGTCGTCGTCGCCCGCAACCAGGAAGAGGCGCAGCAGAAGGCGCTTGCCGCCGGCGTCCAGGGTGAACTGAAACGCGACGACGACGTGCTGGACACGTGGTTCTCGTCGGCGCTCGTTCCGTTCTCGACGGTCGGCTGGCCGGAGCAGACGAAGGACATGGAGATGTTCCTGCCCTCCTCCGTGCTCGTCACCGGCTTCGACATCATCTTCTTCTGGGTCGCACGCATGGTCATGATGACGGCGCACTTCACCGGCAAGGTCCCGTTCAAGACCGTGTACGTGCACGGCCTCGTGCGCGATTCGTCGGGCCAGAAGATGTCGAAATCGAAAGGCAACACGCTCGATCCGATCGACCTGATCGATGGCATCGACGTGGAATCGCTCGTCGCCAAGCGCACGACGGGCCTGATGAATCCGAAGGCCGCCGAGAAGATCGCCAAGGCGACGCGCAAGGAATTCCCGGACGGGATCCCGGCCTTCGGCACGGACGCCGTGCGCTTCACGATGGCGAGCTACGCGTCCCTCGGCCGCAACATCAACTTCGACCTGGGCCGCTGCGAAGGCTATCGCAACTTCTGCAACAAGCTGTGGAACGCGACCCGCTTCGTGCTGATGAACACCGAAGGAAAGGACTGCGGCAAGCCGGACGTCGCCGACTACTCGCAGGCCGACCGCTGGATCATCTCGCGCCTGAACCGCGTCGAGCTGGACGTCGCGAAGGGCTTCGAGGACTACCGCTTCGACAACATCGCCAATTCGATTTACAGCTTCGTCTGGGACGAGTACTGCGACTGGTACCTGGAACTGGCGAAGGTGCAGGTCCAGCAGGGCACGGAAGCGCAGCAGCGCGCCACCCGCCACACCTTGCTGCGCGTGCTGGAAGTCGTGCTGCGCCTCGCGCATCCGATCATCCCGTTCGTCACGGAAGCGCTGTGGCAGGCCGTCGCGCCGCTGGCGGGCAAAGGATCGGGCGAAAATCGCGACACCATCATGCTGCAGCCGTACCCGATCGCCGACGAGTCGCTGATCGACGCGGATGCGGAAAGCTGGATGGAGCAGTTCAAGAAGGTCACCGACGCGACCCGCAACCTGCGCGGTGAAATGAAGCTGTCGCCGTCCGTGCGCGTGCCGCTGATCGTCGAACCGGCGAACGATGCCGACCGCGCGGCCGCACAAGGCTTCGCGCCGTACGTCGCGCTGCTGGCCAAGCTGTCGGAAGTGCAGATCGTCGATACGCTGCCGGATTCGCCGGCCGCCGTCGCCATCGTCGGCACGACCAAGCTGATGCTGAAGGTGGAGATCGACGTCGCCGCCGAACGCGAGCGCCTGAAAAAGGAGATCGCGCGCATCGAAGGCGAGATCGCCAAGGCTACGGCCAAGCTGTCCAGCGAAAGCTTCGTCGCCCGCGCACCGGCGGCCGTCGTCGCGCAGGAACGCGAGCGCCTGGACAACTTCAGCGCCACCCTGGCCAAGCTGAACGAGCAGTTCGCCAAGCTGCCGCCGGCCTGATGTCGCACGTTCTCCCATGAACGACGCGCCGGCTCGACACCGGCGCGTTTTTTTTATCGGTCACATTCATGACGACTTCCCACTTCGCACAACTGGCCGCCTACAACGAATGGATGAACCGGAAGCTGTACGGCGCGGCCGCCGCGCTGCCGGCGGAGCGCCTGCATGAAGATCGGGGCGCGTTCTTCGGGTCGGTCTTCGGCACGCTGAACCACCTCGTGATCGCGGACCTCATCTGGTTCAAGCGCATCGCGGCCGGCGTGCCGGGCCTGGCATCGCTGCAGTGCCTGGAGGAGCTGCCCCGGCCGGCGTCGCTGGACGCGCGCCTATGCGCGGCCTTGCCCGAACTGAACGCGTTGCGCAGGCAACTGGACGCCGCCATCCTCGCGTTCAGCGCCGAAGTGACGCCCGCCCACCTGGACGGCGCGTTCACGTGGACGTCGATGAAGGGCATCGCCAGCACGAAGCGGCTGGGCGACGTCCTGCTGCACGTGTTCAACCACCAGACGCATCACCGGGGCCAGGCCACGACGCTGTTCTCGCAGATGGGCATCGACGTCGGTCCGACGGACATCCTTCTGCTGTTGCCGGACGTGGCTTGACGCGGATGGCGCTTACGCGGCGGCATATTGATGCGCGCCGCATAACCCGCGCGCACCTACGCCATCAGAACGTTTCCCACGCCTCGTCCTCCACCGCGGTTGTCCGCTTCACGGCGGACGGCGCACCCGCGCCGGTCGCGCGCCGCGCGGGCGCGGACAGTGCGCGCACCGGGGCGTCCGGCTTCGTTCCCGGACGCGTGACGGACGCACGATGAAGTTCCCGCTGGCCCGGCACCTCGTCCAGCACGAACACGTCGACGACGCCGCTCAGCGCACCGACCTGGTCCAGCAGCGAAGTGGCGGCGGCAGTGGCTTCCTCGACCAGGGCCACGTTCTGCTGCGTGATCGAATCCATCTGGCCGATCGCCTCGTTGATCTGGTCGAGCCCGGAAGTCTGTTCCTGGCTCGCCTGGGTGATTTCGCCCATGATGTCCGTCACGCGCTGGATGCCGCTGACGATCTCTTTCATGGTGACACCGGCCTCGTCGACCAGGCGCGCGCCGCTGTCCACCTTGCTGACGGAATCGCCGATCAGTTGTTTGATTTCCTTCGCGGCGCCGGCCGAGCGCTGGGCCAGGTTGCGCACCTCCGACGCGACGACGGCGAAGCCACGGCCCTGCTCGCCGGCCCGGGCCGCCTCCACCGCCGCGTTCAGCGCGAGGATATTGGTCTGGAACGCGATCCCGTCGATGACGCCGATGATGTCCACGATCTTGCGCGAGGACTCGTTGATCGAACCCATCGTGTCGACCACTTGCGCCACGAGGCCGCCGCCGCGCACCGCCACTTCCGACGCCGATACCGCCAACTGGTTGGCCTGGCGCGCGTTGTCGGCGTTCTGGCGTACCGTGCCGGTCAGCTCTTCCATCGACGCGGCGGTCTGTTCCAGCGAACTGGCCTGGCCGCAAGTACGTTCCGACAGGTCCATGTTGCCGGCCGCGATCTGGGAGGAGGCGCTGGAAATGGTCTGGGTACTGGTGCGCACTTCCGCCACGATACCGGCCAGGTTGGCTTTCATCTGGGATAGCGCCGCCAGCAAGGTGCCGATTTCGTTGTTGCCACGCACCTCGATCCGTCCGGTCAGGTCGCCCGCGGCAACGCGGGACGCGATGGCTGTCGCTTCGCCGAGCGGCGCCGAGATCCCGCGGATCATCGCCGCGCCCACGGCGACGCCGACCAGCGCGGCCAGCAACAGCACGCCGCCCGCAAAATACGCGGTGTGGCGCAGGCTGTCGGCGACGTCCGCCTCGTTGGCGGCCGCGCGCTCCTTCGACGCGCGCGTGAGCGCCGCCATGGCTTCGTCACCGACCCGGTACGACGGATTGATCTTCTTGATCAGGATGGCTTCCGCACCGTCCCAGTCACCCGCCCGGATCGCGTCGGCCGCCGCCTTGATATGCGCCACGCCCAGATTATCGCTCTTGGCGAACCATTCGTCGGCCAGGCGCTTTTCCGCGGCATTGCCGATCGACCCGCTGTACTTCGTCCACTTCTCGTTCGTGGCGTTCGCCAGGGCGTCGATCTGGGTGAAATGCACGGTCAGCGCGTGGTCATGCAGCTGCGACCAGGACAGCGTCGGGTTATGCTGCAAGGCCTGGAGGATCTGGCTGCGCGCCAGCTCCATGTCGAGGCGGATCGACTTTTGGTCGTACGCGCTTTTCTGGTCCGCCAGGATCACGTGGCGGATCAGGCCGACCGACCGGTCCGCGCCGTACAAGCCCATGGCACCAATCACCAGCATCATCGCGACGAGCAAGCTCAATGCCGTCACGACGAGCGTCTTAATCTTCATATTATTTAACATTTTCATTCCTCGGCGTTCTTAATCGTTTAGCGCGCGGCTCGATACGCCATCGAAGCGGCGGCTGTTGAAAAACTGGTGGATGGACGCGCGCAGCTCCTCCACCTCGTCGAATTCGACGTACGTCACGTCGACCAGGTCCTCGAGTTCGCGGATCAGGGTCGTCTTGATCGGTGCGCCTTTCCACACAAGGAACAGCACCGGGGTGCGCCGTCCCTTGAAGATGTGGTAACTCAGTTCGAAGGCACTGCTTTCGCTCATGCCGACGCGGATGTTGATCATCACGTCCGCGTGGTCCAGCAATCCCAGGCGGTGGTTGCGGAAGTTCCGGGGCGTGAACGGCATGTGCTGCTCGCGTTCGAAGGAGTGCTTGAACGTGAGGGCGCTTTCGGCCTGCGTGCCGGTCAGGTAATCGAACGCATACGGTGCCCCGTTGGCGCTGTCGATCAGGTGCATGATGTCGCTGATCATGCGCTGCTGCCGCGCGTCCGATTCGGTGAACGGCTGGCGGATGAACACCTTCAGCGGCTCGGCACCCGCCACGCGCTTGCGCTCGTGCCGGCGGCGCTCGGGAATCGTGGCCGCGGCCGCCGCCACGAGCGCAAG
>NZ_JBKYMO010000208.1:0-9757 GCF_047302915.1 Massilia sp. CT11-108
TTTAATAAACCCCTCCCCCGCCCCCCCCACCCCCCCCGGGCGCCGCGCCCCCCCGGGGGGGGGTGGCGGGGGGTGTCCAAGTCCATCTGGGCGATGGCATCGTTGATATGCTCGATGCCCGCGGTCTGCGCCTTGCTCGCTTCGGCGATCGCGGCCATGATGTCGGTGACGCGCCGGACGCTACTCACGATCTCGTCCATCGTGCGGCCGGTCTGGTCGGCCAGTGTCGTGCCCAGTTCGACCTGGGAGACCGAGCGCCCGATCAGGGCCGTGATGTCCTTCGCCGCGCCGCCTCGACGGCCGCGTTCAGCGCGAGCAGGTTGGTCTGGAACGCGATGCCCTCGATGACGCCGACGATGTCCGCAATCTCGCGCGACGACGCATGGATCGCTTCCATCGTCGCGATGACCTGCCCGACGACCGCGCCGCCCTGCGTGGCGACGTTGGCGGCGAATCCGGCCAGCTCGTTGGCCTGCGCGGCATTCGCCGCGTTTTCCTTGGCCGTGCCGGTGAGCGCGCCCATCGACGACGACGTCTGCACGAGGGCCTGCGCCTGGTGCTCCGTGCGCCCGGCCAGGTCGCCATTGCCCTGCGCGATCTGGACCGACGTGGCCGCGATGTTGTCGGTGGCGCTGCGCGCTTCGCTGACGATTCGTACGAGGCTGCCGTTCATGTCCCGCAGCGCCTGCAGCAGCTTGCCCGTCTCGTCCTGGGCATCCACGGCGATCATGCTCGTCAGGTCGCCCGCCGCGACGGTTTCCGCGACGCGCACCGCCTCGTTCAACTGGCGCACCAGCGTGCGCGCGACGAGCAGGGCGAAGGCGAGCGTGACGACGAGGCCCAGCACGCCGGTGACGGCACCACCGAGCACCGCCCGGTTCGACGCGTCGGTCGCCGCGCCGACCGTGCCGGTAAAGCGGTCGCGCGCCGCCGTGCGGAACGCCGTGACATCCTTGCGATAGGTCGCCAGCGCCGTGGCCATCGCCTGCAGCCTGTCCTTGGCCGGCATGCCACTGTGATTCGCCATGGCGTCGGAAATCGCGCGGGCCGTCTTGTAATACGTGTCGAACTCCAGTGCCAGCCGGCCCAGGTCCGCCTCATGGACCTTGTCGAGCGCGCGCACGCGGCGGTAGTTGTCCGCCACCTTCGCGGCGAGGGCGTCGGCGCCGGCGATCTGCTGGGGTTCGCCGGCGGCGGCCGCCGAATTCAGCACGTCGATGATCTTGTCCAGGGCGCCCGCGTTCTCCGTCAGCGCATCGAGCACCGGGTACTGCACGTCGCGCACGTCCGCCAGGCGCACGTTATTCTGCTTGAAGACGATGGCCGTGAAGATCAGGTAAGCCGCCATGCACAACATGGCGATGGCCGGGGCCAACAGGACTTTCCACAGCACGGGCAGGCGGCTCAGCATCTTCACTCCACGCGGAAGCCGTCGGCCGGCTCCTTAAGGTTGACTTCAGGCAAATGTTATCTGGTATTTACTCATTCTGGCAAGAAAATAATTTCGTATAGACAACATTTGTGAAGTGTGTGAAATCCGGACTACGCCAGTCTGGCCAGGTCACCTTTGAGCTGGGCAACCGTCGGCGTGACAACCGCGAGGAACGCTGCTTCACGCGCACGGCGGGCGTAGCCGCCGCTCTCCGCGCGCAGCAAGGCACGTCCGCCCAACGCCTGCAACTCCAGCGCGAGGGCAGCCGCCGCGATGTCGACCATCCGCAGGCGCAGCGTCAGCAGCTCGCGCGGCTGGTCGCGCAGGGTGCCGTCATCGAGGCCGGCGCACAGTGTCTGCCGGTAGGCTGCGATGTCCGCATCGAGCGCGTCGATTTCGCCGGACAAGACCGACGGGCGGTTACCGAGCGCCGAGCGCCCTGCCCGCAGCGATGCGCGCGCGAGCCCGAGCCCGAGACCGCATTGCAGGCCGACGAAAACGGGACGGATCGAGGGCAGGAAAACCCGCGCCTGCGGGTGGATCTGCCAGGACGCATCGAGCGTGACGTCGTCCAGCCTTAGGGCGGCCGTGTTGGTGCCGCGCAGCGCGAGCAGATCGAAGTCGGGTTCGCGCACCACGCCGCGCACGTCGTGGGGAAGCGCAAGCACGGCCGGATTGTCGCCATGTTCGTCGCCGACAGCGATCGCGGCGACGAATCCCTGCCTGCGCACATTCGTCGCCCAGGCCACCGTGCCGTTCAACCGCATGCCGTCCGGTACGGCGGTGCCGGTGATGCGCAGCCGGTCCAGGCCGCCCAGGAATTTCATCGCGTTCGACAACCCGGGCGCGCCCGCGAGCCGGCCGTGCACCAGGTCCGGCACGAGCCTGCGCTCGAGGTCCCGGTTCGGGCTCGCCAGCAGGCAGGCGATGACGGCACGCTGTGCCCAGTACACGAAGGCGGCACCGAGCGAGTGTTCGGCGAGTCCCGCGACGACATCGACGGCCGCACTCAAGGCGCGCCCGTCCCCGCCCTCGCTTTCAGGCACCCCCACCGCGAACAGGCCGGCCTGGGCCAGATGGGCCGGCAACGCGTCGGCATGCGCCATGTGCGTGTCGAGTTCCTCCGCGTGCGCATCCAGCCATGCAAGCAGCGCTTCATCCATTCTTACCATCGTTTCGTCCCCTGTGAAATCGAACTGAAGCGATGTTAGGCGAAGTCAAGATCCATACATCGGCACGCCTGGCCCGCATGGACCACCACGCCAGTTGCGAATAACAGGATCAGTGGTTTGACGTTCACGGTGGTGCCGCCAGAACGGGATCGGCCCACGTTACGAGACTTATTTGTGGGAGACATGCTCGAACTTGCCGTTATCGGTCAGCTTGGCCACCGCAGTGCCCTCGACACGGCACACATAGTCCCGATCGAACTGGCAGCCCTCGATCTGGTCGACAACCTTGCGGTCAATGATTGACAAATACACGCCGGACATCACGTCGCGGTCCTCGTTGCGTACGATATCAAAGTCGTCAACGCGAACCAGCACAACCTGTTTCATCGGCGGAAACACGAGAAATGTCGCCGCCACTTTTTGTCGGAATGGCGGCGAAAACCCTTCGGTATATTGCTGCCCATTCATTGCATAGTCGTGGCTGCCGATGATATCCATGAGTGGATCATGACGCGTCGGGTCGGCGACGTAAGGATAAAAGTCGGGGGCGCATCGATCGGTTGTCCTGGGGCGACCGTTCGGACCTTGAAGCTTCGGGCGGCACCGGGACAAATAGCGGTCATAGTCCAAAGGCAGCCGCGTAACCTTGTAGTTCGAAAGCAGGCTTGGCATGGCACCGGCTACCGCAGAGGTTTCAGCGTTTGAAGTTCGTTGTCTCACGTAGCTGTAGAACGTGCCACCGAACGGAATGAGTAACCTATCGCCAATGGCAAAAAATTCCATGACCGGCTGCGCGCACGTTGCGGGCGCGTTCGCCAGTACATAGACGTCCTTCACGCCGATCAGGGACACACCCAGTTTCTTCTTCAAAAACGCGTCGGCCTGCTTTTCGGTCACGTCCGCCTTGGTAAGCGATTGGAAGACGTCCGAGAAGAAATATTCCTCCTCATGGAACCGAACAGCGCAATCAGCTGAAAATCTGGCTTCACCGTCCCGGACAACAATCGTATCGAATCGCGACACCAAACCTGGCGGCACTCGTCCGTCATAATCCGCGGAACGGTCGAACTTCCATGTTCCGTTCGGCGCAGCAGCATACGCCAGCGAGCAGACTACACCGAAGCCACACGACAGCGCGGCCAGGATCACGCGACACATTCCAAGCTCGACGGCTTTTTTGCGTGCACTCGTCATCATTGCGCACAATCGAACTGCGCGCCACTCAGCCGCTTGCGCTCGCGGTCCAACGCTTGCTTGACTTTGTCCGTGGATCTCATCACCGCCGGCTTGAGATTCCTGCGGGCGGAGGCCGAATAGCAGTAGCCGCCCGGTTTGTCGGCATTGGATAAATAGAAGACCGGCTCGTCGACGTAGCCGTCGAAGGAATTGGCCTTGACGGTCATGCTGGCGGCGATGTCGAGCTTGCCGTCGCCGTTGATGTCCAGGTAGCGCACGTCACGAAAGCCTCGACAGTTGTCGGCATTGATATCCACGGGAAGGTCGATCAGGACCGGGGCGTCCTGTTCGTTCTCCGCCGTCATCAGGCGGCAAGAGCCATTGGATATGCTTTTGAACCGCACGGTGACGAGTGCCAGCAAATGCCCACCTTGCCGCGCTGACCAATAGAGCGTCTTTTCCGGCTTCAACAATGCGATCGGCTCCTCCGGGACATCGTCACGTCCCATGAACACCGCCGCTGCGCGCGCCGTGAATGCGTTCACTTCCGCCGCATTCGCCTGGCGTATACCTTCGTCCGGCTTGGCATGCGCAAGAGACATGCCGAAAGCGGTAGCACATAGCACAACGCCAAGCCTGCGCACAAGATGTTTCGTTAGACCTGTCATTCTCACGAGGAGCACGATCTCATCAGGATGAAAAGGGTTTCAATTAAACCGTCTCGGTCTGTCGGTCCGCCTCTCGGACATTGCCTCCGATACTGGCATATTCGTATTTTTCATCGCCGCCGAGATATACCACGCGGGGATCCGACGGAAGAGTGGCATCTTTTGCAAAGCCAGCCAAAGAGTCATGTACATAGTTATCGAAAAACTTGATTAATTTTTCGTCATTCATCCCTCGGTTGTGCACAAACTCATCTTCATAGGCTGTCACTAATGCTTTGTAATGCGGACGTAAACTTCGCCTGAGTACGTTTGGAGCCGGTAGACCTGGATATCGTTCGCGAAGTGGCCCCATAATCGACTTCACATCATCCATTAATTGAGCATCGTAAAAATCGAGCCTGCTTTGAAGATTTGCCATGTTTGGAAGCGCGTCAAGGCGTGACTTTGCCGCTAAAAATTTATCCTGAGCAATTTCTAGTTTTTTGCGCGCCTGATCAATGTCCTCCGCCGTCGGCGGCGGCGCTGACTGGGCATTCGACATGTTCATCGCTCGAATAGAACGAAGTTGCAGCAATAAATCCAATTCTCTGGCGGCCTTTTCTTTTTTCTGTCTTAATGCGTCAACCTCTTTGTTGAGCAAGACTTCGTCTTCCTTGAACTTCGCGTTCCACCTTGAGACCCTCTCGGCCTCGCTCTTATTCCCACTCAATTTCATGCGAATTGCGCGGAACCTCCAAGCATAGTACAACCTCATATTTTTATTCATGAGCTCACCAAGACTCGTCGATGCGCCTAGAGCCTTCACATAATGATTGTAAGTCGCCAGCAGATCCGGATCCATTGCGAAATCTGCTTTATTCTTTTCGGACCATTTCAACACTGGCAGTAGCGGAACGCCGTTTATCAATGCGTAATTGTACATATGCATTAGCGGTATAACGCCCAAGTTTTCGGAAGGCGAAGTGGCACGCGCGCCCTCTCCCGGAGCATAACTACCGCCCACATCAGAGTGTACGCCCGGGTAAACGGTTTCGTAAAAATGGGCTGGCTTTGAAGCTGTGTTCTCCCGCAGGAAGCTTACACTGTCCACAGGAAAAGAATTCCGAATTTCGTGCGCCGCGATGAAGTGTCGCACCTCCTCCACCATCGGATCAATCTGTAGCATGTTCCCCCAATCGCTATGCCCATCGTATATACCAGGTGCCGGGTCCGCCCCAGCAACTCCGTTATGTGAAAAAGCCAAGCTCGATGGCCGGGTTCCGATAAAGCTGGCAAGACGGTCGTTAACAATATATCGCAGACTAGAGAACGCAGTGCCGATCTTGCTTGTCGTATTGTTGCTCATTGGGAGCCCAACCGATGCGACGGTATCGAACAATCCCAAGAAACGAACTCGCAACGGCCAAGATCCCGTCTTGAGAACCCATTTACCTCTCGATTGGATGCATCGCTCCTTTAGAAACAAATTCACGAATGCACGCGCGAGCGCGGCACCGCGACTAAAACCGAACACGGAAATATTAATCTCGGAAATAACGTTCGAAGGCGAATTCGCCAACACTAGATGACGTTTGATCGACTCGTCGAATTTTTTCAGCGCGTATTCCAGTCTGTCCGATCCTTTTCGACCAAAGCTAAGTCCGGTTAAGTCACCACCATCATCACCGACCTCGGAAAAATAGGTGCCGACTCCCTGCAGGTAGAAACTATATACACCGTTGACTTGATCGGTTGGCTTGTGCACACGGAACAGCTTCGCCACGTTACTATGCTTACGCAACCCCTCATCCGCGTAGAGGTTATTGCCCGTCCCGTCGAAAAAGAACGAAAACCAGAGCGTTTGCCTGCAGGTTGTTACAGGCTTAAGCTCCACTTGACGCACAGCCAGGGAAAAGGTCCCGAGTGGCGAAGGCTTTTGCACGATCGGAGACTGATCTGCACTGAGCATTTCTGCCTGATCCGGCCCAAAGCGCAGTCCGGTCTCTGTAGGCTGCAACAGGGGCATTCTGACGTCCCCGACAGTGTCGCTATTCTGGTTTTTGGTCATTGCTGCACTTTGGGAAATTTAGTTTTTCGACACGGTCTTCGCTCAATCTCAAACGCGGGAGTGACATTTCCTCGGTAATTTGAACTTGCACCGACCCATCCGGATAAAAGTGGGTCTCAAGATGATTCGGCTTGCCAGCATCAGTCCGTGTCGCCTTTACAAATTCTTCTTTGTACAGATAATGTTGCAGCACTTCCGTTTTGCCAGTTAGCGGGTCTTTTTCGGTGTAGCTGCAGCCATCGATTTGCCAGCGAACCTGCACGAATATTGCCCCAGATTCACCGGGCGAAAGGTTAATGCAGCACATCGAACCGCTTCCTCCGCTGGTAGGACTACTGACTCTTACAATGCCACCATTGCGATTATCGACCTCATAATCTTCGATATGATGATTGGTATAGTTATATCCAACCAGGTCGAGTGTCATTGTAGTTTTAGTTGCATTCTGCGATTGGGCGACTGCAACCATCCCGGAGAACGCATTCAAGTACACCAACAACGCACCCACGACCAACGCCAGCGCGCAGACGCAGACAAATTTTGCACTTCTCTTCATTTCACTCCTTCCGTGACGGCACCACCCTCGAGACACATCACCAATTCCGAAAATTTTGAGGGTTCCATTTCCACGGCATTCATCAAATTCGACCATTGGCTCTCATTTGCAGGGGACTTCCCCACAGTGAGGACCGCGACGTTATAAAGAATGAGGTCATTCAACGATCGCAACCCGAAGCTTTTTGCTTCGTTAATATTTGAAACGACGAATTCATACTGCCGAGCAACATCCAGATTTTCAAGATAACTGGATGCATTTTCTCGTAGACCATTGAGAACCTGGTCGGGTTCGCATGAATCTACCAAAGCGAACTCCTGAGAAGCACTTAGATTCAGTGCCTCATCCGCACTCGCCACATCATTGAACATCGAATCAACGGATCTTATGGCCCCACTACGGTCGACGTACCACCATTTTCGCGCGACACTCAGGAATACCTTTGCCTGTTCGGCATCAAGAACTCCCATTAACGACTCAAAGACCCGGGGATCAAAGAACCTCAACATCGCGTCCATGTCTCCCGATATGCACACGTTGAGCCGCGCTTTCAGCCGATCCTTTAATTGCCCGATCTCCAGCGGAGACGACAACATCATCAAGGACGACGAATAGGTGCCGCTTTCACTGATCCATTTGCAAAGGCCCAATGGTAATCGCACTGCCCCATCGGAACCGGCGAGGACAAGGATTGGCGCGACAGCCAAACTATTCACCTCGGCCGTACCCTCGAAGAGGCTCACCCAGGTGGTTGACGTTCTCGCTAACTGACGATAAAGCCCAGGCAATCCACCGTGGTCCAGCAGAAAATATAAGTTTGCGGGGTTCTCCGCAATGCTGCCTTTAGCAAAATCCTGAAGATCAAGAAATCGTGTCATGCGGATCTCAATACAAAAGGAGAGGCCGCGCTACGAGCTTTCAGCAGGCAGTCGATGCAGATACTGGTAGGTAGGGCCGGAAGCGGATACGAAATATGCGCCGGCCCCGCAAAACTCTTCTTGCCTGCATGTACGGAAATCTTCCCCGGACACTGCACCGTAATATTCCCGCCCTCGATGGTGATATTCGCCCCATCCGCCGTCGACAAACTGATCCGCTTCGCCGCCGCCCAATCCACGTGCGCATTCGCACTGACGACATGCACGTCGTCGCGCGCCTGCACGTCGAGCGTCCCCGCCTGCGCCTGCACGTCGACCGCATCCTGCGCTGCGATCATCTGCAGCCCGACGCCGCCCTCGCCCGCCTTCACGGCGCCGGCCAGCACGCCGATCGCCTGCCCGGTGTGCTGGCGCAAGGCGCCTCCGGTGACGAACTGCGTATCCTGACCGCTCATCAAACTGACCGTCTCGCCGTTCGACAGCTGCACCGACTCCGCAGCCGTCACACCCAGCCCGGCCTTTGCCGAGATGGCGATCACCGGCGCCGCCACATGCGGCAGCTTTTCGCCCTCCAACGTCGTCGTCGCCGCCACCGCATTCAACATCGCCTGCAACGGCGCCGCCTTCGCATCCAGCACGCTGGCGCCGGCCTTCGCCGCACCCAGGTGCGCAGCCAGACCCACCGTCTTGTGCGTGGCCGCCGCCTCACTGAACGTCTCGCCCAATTTGACGGCCTGTTTCATGAGCGCGATGCCGGCCACGTTGTCGCCCGCCGGGTCGCGCGACGACGCGTCGTGCTCGATGCGATAGCTCGATACCAGCAGACCGGCACCCGCGCGCAGCGCGCCGTAGGCGTCCGTGCGGAGTTCGGCGCCTTCGCCGCGCAGGCTCCCGCGGTAGTTGTCGGCGCCGTGGATCAGGTGGCCCAGGTTCAGTTCCGTCGCTGCGTGCGTCGTGCGCAGCTGGACGCGGCCCTGCGCGTCGGTGTCGTCGAACAGCAGCTGGTTGTAGCCTGCGCCGCCGAATTCCTTCGTGCGCACGCCCCACTGGGCCGCGGCGTTGCGGTGGCCGGCCAGCGCGGCCGAAGCGCCGTGCCACACAGGGCTGTTGCCGCCGGCGAGGTTGCCCTGCCCGGACGTCGCGTGGTCGTGTGCGGCGTCGAATGGATCGATGCCGGCGTCGCGGTGCTCGCCGCCCGGGGTCGGCGTCACGCCGCCTTCGCCCTGGCCGTTGTACAGCGCGCCCACGATGATCGGGCGGTCGATGTCGTTTTCGATGAACTGGACGATCACTTCCTGCCCGATCCGCGGCAGGAACTGGCTCCCAATGCCGCCGCCGGCCAGGCGCTGCGCCACGCGCACCCAGCATGTCGCGTCGCCGCCGTCCTGCCAGTGGAAGCGGATGCGTACGCGGCCCAGGCGATCGCAATACAGTTCGTCGGCGCCGCGCGGCGTGTCGCTGCCGTCGGCGCCCACGACGATCGCGCTCTGGGCGCCCGCCGCTGTCGGACGCGGGTGGCTGCGGCCGTCGCTGCCATCAAGTTGCGGGCGCCACACGA
Source organism: Massilia sp. CT11-108 (assembly GCF_047302915.1). Classification (NCBI taxonomy): domain Bacteria; kingdom Pseudomonadati; phylum Pseudomonadota; class Betaproteobacteria; order Burkholderiales; family Oxalobacteraceae; genus Massilia; species Massilia sp. CT11-108. The sequence continues at coordinate 9,488 of NZ_JBKYMO010000208.1, forward strand.
CGTCGGCGGCGACGGCCTCGAAGCAGTTCGCGTAGCCGGCCGTGCGCGCCTGCGCGAGCGCCAGGCCGAAGTCTTCCGGCAAGTCGTCGCGCAGGGATTCTTCCAGCAGTTCGGGGATGGGGCCGAACAACTCGGCCAGCGCATCCTGCGCCCGCGTCGGCAGGTTGTTCACGCCGACGCTCGTCACGCGCACGATCGTGAACGGTGCCGCCGCGCCGAGCGCGCTCACCGGGGCGCCGGTCACCGTCAGGCGCGTGCCAGCGCGCAGCG
>NZ_JBKYMO010000209.1:0-9748 GCF_047302915.1 Massilia sp. CT11-108
GTGCCCGACGGCCAGCAGCGGCAGTCCCGGAAAGCGCGCGGCCGCCCAGCGCGTGACGGCCGCGTTGTCGTCCTCCATCCACTCGGCCATCGTCACGGTGCACTGCCGCAGGTCGCGCGGGCGCGAGCGGCCCGTGCCGCGGTAGTCGTACGTCAGCACATGCAGGCCCAGGCCGTGCAGGTAGTGCGCGAACGCCTCGTAGTAGCGCTGCGTGACGGCGGTGGCTGGGTGCAGCAGCACGACGGCGCGGGGATCGGGCGCCTGCCACAGCGTCGCGGCGATCGTGTCCGAGCCGGAGAGGGGAATGGTGACGGATTCCATGGGGGGGGCGGGTATTTAGTTAACGTGTTAACTAATTTAGCGGCCGGCACGGGCATCGTCAATGCCGGAATTAGAGGCCCTCGTCCACAGGCTTGCCCAGGCGCTGTTGCCAAGAACCGGGGTCAGAGCCCGGTTTTAATCAATTTCCTCGAGGCTCAACAGGTTTGCTTTATGGATCTTGCCAAAAAAAGGGCTCTGACCCCGGTTTTCCAAAACAAAACCCGGCACGTGGCCGGGTCTTGTGGTTGAGGCGCTGCCGCGCGTCAGTGGAAGTGCTCGTTCCCCGCCGGGGTGTCTTCCGGCATTTCGGCATGGACGAGCTCGCCGCTCGGGTCGGCGAACAGCGGTGCGCCGCAGTCGTCGCAGTACTCCGCGACATAGCGTTCGCCGATGCGCTTGACGTGGGTGATGCCGACCTCGTTCAGGTGCTTGACGATCTCGTCCAGCGGCGCGAGAGGACGGTCGCCGCCGCCGGCCGGGCCTTCCATCGGCGTGCCGTCCTCGTCTTCCTGGCCGTACAGCGGCCAGACGATGCCGTAGACGACGTCCGGCGACTGGCGCAACGTGAAGCCGACGCGGTATTCGTCGACCTGGCTGTCGTTGACTTCGTCGCCGAAGCCGGCCACGACCGCGCGCAGGTCGTTCGGTTCGACACCCAGCGTATTGGTCAGGTAGTGGACCGCGGCGCGGATCGATACCGGCCGGATCAGTTTATCGGCCTCGCGGCACGCGACGTAATACGCTTCCGGCAGCAGCAGATCGACGCCGCAGCCCGGCAGCAGGCGCGCGATGTTCGGGCCGGCCTGGGCGCGCCATTGCTCGAGGCAGTTCTCGCGCTCCGCTTCGAAATTGATGTGGTGCTGCGGTTCCTGCCAGCGGAACAGCGGGGCGCCCACCGGGGCCACGACGGCCACGAGCAGGTAGCGCGTGTCGGCCAGGAATTGCGACGTGTCCGGGCCGGGCGCGGCCGGCTTCACCGTCGAGCCCTTGTGGGCGGCGGCGGCGAGCTTGTGCGTCAGGCCATAGGTCTCGGCATGGGTGCGCGGCAACTGGTCGATCGAGTACAAGGTCGGCGCGATGGCCAGCTTCGTGTTGTCGGCCAGCAGATGGGCGGAGAAGTGCGCCGTCAGCGTGTTCAGGATGTCGCCGGGGATCGTGCCGGACGCGATCGAGAAACGGGTCCAGGCCAGGATCGGCGCAGCCACGAGCAGCACCTGCCACGTGGTCTCGGTACCGTCCTTGGCCTGCTCGGTCATCGTCGAGGACTCGCTGACCGCCTCGACGCCATCCATCAGGACGTCGTAGACCGCGAGGTCGCCCTTGAACAGGACGTTGAGGGCGGCGTCGATGCTGTCCTGGTGGTTCGTCTTGAGCAGCTTCTGCAGCTGCGTGTCGAGGTTGCGTTCCCAGGTCCGTTCTTCAACGCGGCTGGCGGCCTGCACGATGGCGTTGCTGATGCTGATGAGACGCTGGCTTTCTGCCGAAAGTTTGGGTGAGTCTTTGGAAGGGCGACGCATACGCTTGAGGAGTCTCTTCAGTAAGGTGATTCGTATTCTTGGTTGACATCTCGGGTCATGATAAACCCTTATCCCCGACATTGTAGTTGATTCGCCCACCCCCCAGTAACACGACGGCAAGATTGCCGGCGTCGCATTCCTGCCTCACCCCCGTATTTATCGGCCTTTGTGCTTGCTAAAAGTACTAATCAGAATCATAATGCGAATCGTTCTCATTCATGATCCTGCTTACGACGGCGCAACGAGATGCCCGGCAGGTCACAGCCCCCACACCATGACCACCAAGAAAAACAACACCTTCATCACCAGCCGCAAGCATGCCCGCACGTTGCCGGCCCCGGCACTGGCCATGCTCGCGTCGCTGGCGCTGCCCGCCGTTGCCCATGCCGGTCCGGACGTCACCCCGGATCCCACGATCCCGAGCGTCCAGGTGATGGGTGCCAACCAGCAGCAGCCCACCTCGGCCAACACCAAATTCACCGCACCGCTGCTCGACACGCCGAAATCCGTCACGATCGTGCCGGCCGAGGTCATCGCGCAGACGGGCGCCACGTCGCTGACGGATGCGCTGCGCACCGTGCCCGGCATTACCATCGGCGCGGCCGAAGGCGGCAACCCGGTCGGCGACAACATGTTTATTCGCGGCTACAACGCCCAGACGGACACGTACATCGACGGCATCCGCGACGCCGGTTCGCAGTCGCGCGAGATCTTCGCCGTGGAGCAGGTCGAAGTCGTGAAGGGCCCGAACTCGGCGCTGGGCGGCCGCTCGTCGGCCGGCGGCGGCGTCAACCTGATCACGAAGACGGCGCAGTCGTATGACTTCAACCATGCCAGCATCGGCCTCGGCACGGACAAATACCGCCGCATCACGGGCGACTTCAACCGCAACATCGGCAGCAACAGCGCGTTCCGCCTGAACGTGATGGCGCACGAGAACGACGTGCCGGGCCGCGACGTCGTCGGCGGCAAGCGCTGGGGCGTGGCGCCGACCGTGACGTTCGGCCTGACCGGTCCGACGCGCGCCATCGTCAGCGTCTACCACCTGACCTCGCACGAGATCCCGGACACGGGCATCCCGTTCAACAACCCGGTCACGACCGGCACCAACGTGTCGAAGAACGGCAACGGTACCCCGTTCAACGTCGACCGCTCGACGTTCTACGGCCTCGCCAACCGCGACTTCCGCGACACGAAGAGCGACATCGCGACGATCGACCTGCGCCACGAACTGGCCAATGGCATCACGCTGCGCAACGTCACGCGCTACGGCAAGTCGAACAACGACTACGTGTGGACCCAGCCGGACGACTCGAAGGGCAACACGGTCCTGTACGGCACCGTCTGGCGCCGCGCCAACACCCGCGCGACGGAGACCCGCACGGCGTCGAACGTGTCGAGCATCTCGGGCAAGTTCGACACGGCCGCCATCAAGCATGCGTACAACGCGGGCATCGAGTTCGACCGCGAGACGACCGACCGCGCCGCCTACGTCTTCACGCCGGGCACGAACAACCCGCTGACGAACACGTTCACCTGCCCGACATCGGGCGCCGCGACGCTGTACAACTGCACGACGCTCGTCGATCCGAATCCGTACGATCCATGGGTCTATACCCGCGCCTTGTCGGGCGCGCTGACGCACGTGAACACGAAGACGAAGGCTGCGTACGCGTTCGACACGATCGAATTCAACCCGCAATGGCAAGTGAACCTGGGTGCGCGCTACGACGACTTCCAGACGACGCTGAACACGCTGGCGACGTCGTCGACGGCAGCCGTGACGGCGCACGTCGACAGCACGTTCTGGAGCTGGCAGACGGGCCTCGTCTACAAGCCGGCGTCGAACGGCAGCATCTACCTGGCCTACGCGACGTCGGCGACCCCGCCGGGCAACGACGGCGGCGACGGCCTGGACGCGCTCACGGTGGCCGTGCAGAACCTGCAGCCGCAGCGCAGCAAGAACTTCGAGCTGGGCACCAAGTGGGACGTGATGCCGGGCGGGCGCCTGTCGCTGACGGCGGCCGTCTTCAAGAGCACGATGAACAATGCCCGCGTGACGGCGCCGGACGGCACGACGCAGAACGTCGGCCGCAAGGAAATCAGGGGCGTCGAGCTGGGCTTCTCGGGCAAGCTGTCGTCGCAGTGGAGCGTGTTCGGCGGCTATACGTACCTGGACGCGGAAATCGCGGACAACGGCTACCTGAACATCGGCACGACCGCGAAACCCGTGTACGTCGTCTCGCCGTACAACGGCAACCGCTTCCCGACGACGCCCAAGCACTCGGCCTCGCTGTGGACGACGTATGCCGCCACGAAGGAGCTGACGTTCGGCATGGGCCTGAACTCGATGGCCATGGTGTACGCGAACGTCAACAACAACAAGTGGGTGCCGGGCTATACCCGCTTCGACGCGATGGCCAGCTACGCGCTGAACAAGGACGTCAGCCTGCAGTTGAATGTGCAGAACCTGACCGACAAGCTGTACTTCGACAAGGTCTCGTCGCCGCACTATGCCGGCGTGGGCCCGGGCCGCTCGGCCACCCTGTCGGCCAACGTCAAGTTCTGATTGGGAGGCGCAGTCCATGCTGCTCCATATTCCGGGCGTGCTGACCGCGGACCAGGTGAAGGCCATACGCGCGCGCCTGGATGCGACGGACTGGATCGACGGCCGCGCGAGCGTCGGGAGCCAGGGCGCGCAGGTCAAGCGCAACCGCCAGCTGGCGGAAGGCTCGCCGCTCGCGCTGGAACTGGGCCAGGTCGTGAGCGCCGCGCTGATGGCGAACCCGCTGTTCTTTTCGAGCGTGCTCCCGCTGCGCATCCTGCCGCCGTTCTTCAACAGCTACGCGGGCGGGGAGCACTACGGCCTGCACATCGACGGCGCCATCCGCGCGCAGCGGGGCGGATCACCCGTGCGCTCGGACGTCTCGTGCACCGTGTTCCTGAGCGATCCGGACGAGTACGACGGCGGCGAGCTGACGGTCGTCGACACGTACGGCACGCACGAAGTGAAGCTGCCGGCGGGCGATGCGATCGTCTATCCGTCGACGAGCGTGCACGAGGTGAAGCCGGTGACGCGCGGCGAGCGCGTGGCGTCGTTCCTGTGGGTGCAGAGCATGGTGCGCGACGACTGGAAGCGGGCGATGCTGCTGGAGCTGGATACCAATATCCAGGCCTTGCGCGCGAAGCATGGCGATGGGGCGGAGATGGTGGCGCTCACGGGGCATTATCACAACCTGCTCCGGATGTGGGCGGAAACCTAAGAGGGCAGGGCAGGGGTCAGAGCCCGGTGTTTCTTTTGGGGCTCTGACCCCGGTGTTTATCGGCGCCGCGTCTGGACACCGGGGTCAGAGCACAACCAGCAACACCGTGCTCTGACCCCTCTGCTGGCGATTACGCTGCCAGCAACTGCCGCAGCACGAACGGCAGAATGCCGCCATGCTTGTAGTAATCCACTTCGATCGGCGTATCGATGCGCAGCAGGACCGAGGTTTCCCTGGTCGAGCCGTCGGCGCGGTGGATCACGAGGGTCGCCTGCATCTGCGGACGGATCTCGCCTTCCAGGCCCTTCAGGTCATAGGTCTCGTTGCCGGTGATGCCCAGGGTGTCGACGCTGTCGTCGCCCAGGAACTGCAGCGGCAGCACGCCCATGCCGACCAGGTTCGAACGGTGGATGCGCTCGAACGAACGGGCGATCACGGCTTTGACGCCCAGCAGTTGGGTGCCCTTGGCGGCCCAGTCGCGCGAGGAGCCGGTGCCGTACTCTTCGCCCGCGAAGATCATCGTCGGGGTGCCTTCCGCGATGTACTTCATGGCCGCGTCGTAGATCGACAGCTGTTCGCCGCTCGGCTGGTGGATCGTGATGCCGCCTTCGACCGCCGAACCGTCGGCCTTCGGCGGGATCATCCTGTTCTTGATGCGGACGTTCGCGAACGTACCGCGCATCATGATCTCGTGGTTGCCGCGGCGCGAGCCGTACGAGTTGAAGTCGGCCTTGATGACGCCGTGGTCCTTCAGCCATTTACCGGCCGGACCGTCTTCCTTGATCGAACCGGCCGGGGAGATGTGGTCGGTGGTGATCGAGTCGCCGAACACGCCCAGCGCGCGCGCATTGGCGATGTCGGCGGCGGCCGCCTTCGGGGTCATCTCGAAGTCGCCGAAGAACGGCGGCTCGGCGATGTAGGTCGACTCCGGCCAGTCGTAGACCTGGCCCGATACCGACGACACGGCTTCCCACAGCGCGCCCGGGTTGCCCTTGACGTCGGCGTAGTTGGCCTTGAAGACGTCCGAGTTCATCGCGAGCTTCATCAGGTCGTGGATCTCCTGCGAGGTCGGCCAGATGTCGCCCAGGTAGACGTCGACGCCGTCCGCGCCCTTGCCGACCGGTTCCGTCATCAGGTCGCGCGTGACGTTGCCGGCGATCGCGTAGGCGACGACCAGCGGCGGCGAGGCCAGGAAGTTGGAGCGGATGTTCGGGTGGATGCGCGCTTCGAAGTTGCGGTTGCCCGACAGGACGGCGGCGGCGATGATGTCGTTCGACGTGATCGCGGCGTTCAGTTCCGGGGTCAGGTCGCCGGCGTTGCCGATGCAGGTGGTGCAGCCGTAGGCGGTCAAGCCGAAGCCCAGCTGCGTCAGGTAAGGCAGCAGGCCGGCCGCTTCCAGGTAGTTGGTGACGACGCGCGAGCCCGGCGCCAGCGACGACTTGATGTGCGGTGCGACGGTCAGGCCTTTTTCGACGGCCTTCTTGGCCAGCAGGCCCGCGGCCAGCATCACGCTCGGGTTCGACGTGTTGGTGCACGACGTGATCGCGGCGATCAGCACGTCGCCGTTCTTCACGCGCACGCCGTTGGTCGTTTCGTACACCTTCGACAGGTCTTCCGGCGACTTGTTGAAGCCGTTTTCGCTCGTCGGCTTGGAGAACAGCTCGGCGAAGTTGTGCTTCACGTTGCCCAGTTCGATGCGGTCCTGCGGGCGCTTCGGGCCGGCCAGCGACGGGGTGACGGTCGACAGGTCAAGGTGCAGCACGCGGGTGTAGTCGATCTCGCCTTCCTTCGGGATGCCGAACAGTTGCTGGGCCTTGAAGTAGTTCTCGAAGGCGGCCAGTTCTTCTTCCGTGCGGCCGGTGCCGCGGAAGTAGTCGACGGTCTTCTCGTCGACCGGGAAGAAGCCCATCGTCGCGCCGTATTCCGGTGCCATGTTGCCGATGGTGGCGCGGTCGGTGGTCGACAGCGAGGCGGTGCCTTCGCCGAAGAATTCCACGAACTTGCCGACGACTTTTTCCTTGCGCAGCATCTCGGTGATGGTCAGCACCAGGTCGGTCGCGGTGCAGCCTTCGCGCAGCACGCCGGTCAGGTTGACGCCGATGACGTCCGGGGTCAGGAAGTAGACCGGCTGGCCCAGCATGCCGGCTTCCGCCTCGATGCCGCCCACGCCCCAGCCCACGACGCCGACGCCGTTGATCATGGTGGTGTGCGAGTCCGTGCCGACCAGGGTGTCCGGGTAGTACATCGAACCGTTCTTCATCACGCCGCGCGCGAGGTATTCCAGGTTGACCTGGTGGACGATGCCGAAGCCCGGGGGCACGACGCCGAACGTGTCGAACGCCTGCATGCCCCACTTCATGAACTGGTAGCGCTCGTTATTGCGCTGGAACTCGATCTTCATGTTCAGGTCGAGCGCGTCCGGAGTGCGGAAGTGGTCGATCGTGACCGAGTGGTCGACGACCAGGTCCACCGGGACGAGCGGCTCGATCTTCTTCGGATCGGCGCCGGTCTTGGCGGCCACGTTGCGCATCGCGGCCAGGTCGGCCAGCAGCGGCACGCCGGTGAAGTCCTGCAGGACGACGCGGGCGACGACGAACGGGATCTCTTCGGTGCGGGCGGCGGTCGGGGCCCAGTTCGCCAGCTGGCGGACGTGTTCTTCGGTCACCTTCTTGCCGTCGCAGTTGCGCAGCACGGATTCGAGGACGATACGGATCGACACCGGCAGGCGCGACAGGTTCACGCCCAGCGACTCGGCCAGGGCCGGCAGCGAGTGGAACTGGCCGGTCTGTCCGCCCGCGAGCGGGAATTCCTTCAGCGTATTCAACGTGTTCTGAGACATTCAATTCTCCTTTGTGAGGATTTTGTTGTTGCTTCGTCAAACTGTTTCATGCCGTCGCCCCCGCGGAGGCGGGGGCAAGTACTGGCGCCACCGGAACGCTACATTGGGTCCCTGCCTGCGCAGGGACGACGTGCGGGCGTTCCGGCCCGCACATCAGCTTTTCGGTTCGGCCGGCGCCGAGGCCACCACAGGCGGGTTGGCCTGCTCGGCGTCCTTGCATTCGTTGGCCAGCTGGCGGCTCTGCTTCGAATCGAGCAGGATGCCCTTCGACGGGATGCCGATCCAGACCAGGCCGAGTTTCGCGTTCTCGTAGCGCTGCGCGCCCGTGGTCGTGCCCACCTTGTCCATGCGGCGCAGGTGGTTCTTCCAGCGCAGCGCGATGTGGCTGTCGTCCATCAGGTTGCGGTAGATGGTGACCTTGTTGTTCAACTCGCAAGAATACTCGGCCATCGTCGTGTCGGTGACGTCCGGTTCGGGCTCGTTGTCGACGACCTCTTGCTTAGTGTCCTCTTTTTTCGCCTTTTTATGCTTGGAGGATTTTGCCTTTTGTTTCAGGACTTTGGTCGCTTTGGGATGGGTTTCGGCGGCAGTCGCCGTTGCGCAAAGACCGGCGGCCGCGAGCGCAAAGGCACAGGCGGCTGCGATTTGATTCAGAGTGATGGCCATCAGATGGATTCCGGTTGATTGACGAGTGCCGCCGCGGCATCCGGCAGCGCAAGGCCGGCCAGCTTCGCGCGCTGCAACACCGTCCAATAATATCGGTAGCTGGCGCGGTCGTGCAAGCGGCCACCGTGGGCAATCGGACCCCAGTCCTTCGCCATGGCCGCGGTCAGGATGCTCGTCGCGTCGTTCACCTCCGCGAGGCGCGGCGTGAATGCCTTGACGATCGGCTTGATCTGGTCGGGGTGGATGCTCCACATGCGCGTAAAGCCGAATTCGGCGGCGGCGCGCTGGGCGTCGTTGGCGACGACGGCGCTGTCCTTGATCTCGGTCGTCACATTATGCGAAGGGACTTTGTCATGCGCATGACATGCCGCAACCATCTCCAGCTTCGCCCGGACGACGAGCGGATGGGTAAATTGACCCGGCGTACGCATCGCGGCGGCCGGTACCGCACCGTAGTGGGCCGAGACGAAATCCATGATGCCGAACGACAGGCTTTCGACCTGGGGCAGGGCGGCGATGGCGTACACGTCGTGCAGGGCGCCGTGCGTTTCGATCAATACGTGCAGCGGGAGAAAGTGACGGCCGGCCTTCGCGGCGGCCTGGTTGACCAGCTCTTGCGCGCGCACGACGTCTTCGAGGCTGTTCGGCTTGGGCAGGACGACGTAGGCGAGCTTGTGCGCGGCGGCGCCGACGATGATCTCGACGTCCTGCGCGAAGTGGGGGCTCCCGACGTCGTGCAGGCGGGCGCCGATGCGGTTGTAGCGGTTGTCGTCGCTGTTGATGAGCGCCGCGACCAGTTCCGCGTGCGCGCGCTCGTTGCCGGCGCTGGCGCCGTCTTCACAGTCGAAGGTGATGTCGAAAATGGGACCAAGCTCTTGTTGCAGGGCCATCGATTTGCGCATCAGCTTCTCGCTGCCGGCATAGTGGTCGCAGGCAGGGAGCAGCAGCGGCTGGCGTTGGCCCTGGAATAAAACCTCGGAAGGATGCATGGTGGTTCCGAAAAAAACGGCGGCGCGCCCCTGCGCGCCGCGCCGCCCGCCAAACAAGGGATTGCTGTGGACATACTAGAACAACGCGTCTTGCGCGGCCCGAACATCCACGCCGCCCCCCCCTGCCGGCTGTCCGTGCTCGACCGGGACGAT
>NZ_JBKYMO010000210.1:0-9587 GCF_047302915.1 Massilia sp. CT11-108
CCTGAGTCCTGTGCAATACAGAACTCAGGCCTTGGCTGCCTAGCAAACTAACCGTCCAACTTTACGGGGTCAGTTCACGATGCGGCCGTTTTGTCGTTGGGACGTCGATCAGTACGTATAGAACATCCGCTGAATCTCCTTGGTGCTGTTGGTCTTCGTGAGCGCCAGCATCAGCAGGATGCGCGCCTTCTGCGGATTCAAGGTATCGGCCACGACGAAGTCCAGCTGGTCGTCATTCGCTTCGCCATTGCGCGCCACGATGCCCTGGCCCACGCGGCTCGCGCGCACGATGATCACGCCTTTTTCGCGTGCGGCCGACAGCGCCGGGCGCACCTTGTTCGGCAGGCTGCCGTCACCGACACCCGCGTGGATCAGGCCCTTGGCGCCGGCGGCGACCAGCGCGTTGACGGCGGTCGGGCCCACGTTCGCGTAGGTGTAGGCAATGTCGACCTGCGGCAGCGCCGACAGGTTGCTCACGTCGAATTCCGTGTCGACCGTGTGCTTGCGCGTCGAGGCGCGGTAGAAGTGCGCCTTGTTGCCCACCACGTAGCCCAGCAGGCCCAGTTCCGTCGCCTTGAACGTGTCGGTGGTCGTCGTGTTGGTCTTGCTGACGTCGCGCGCGGCGTTGATCTGGTCGTTCAGCACGACGAGCACGCCCTTGCCGACGGCGTCCGGGCTGCCGGCCGTCAGCACGGCGTTGTACAGGTTGATCGGGCCGTCGGCCGAGATCGCGGTCGACGGACGCATCGCGCCCACCACCACGACCGGCTTCCTGCTCTTCACGACGAGGTCGAGGAAGTAGGCGGTTTCCTCGATCGTGTCGGTGCCGTGCGTGATGACGATGCCGTCCACGTCCGGCTTGGCCAGCAGCGTGTTGACGCGCTTCGCCAGCGTGAGCCAGTGCTCGTTGCTCATGTTTTCGCTGGCGATCTGGAACACCTGTTCGCCGGTCACGTTGGCGACCTGCTTCAGTTCCGGGACGGCCTTGATCAGGTCATCGACGCCGACCTTGGCGGCCGTGTAGCCGACCGTGGTCGTGCTGGTGGCGCCGGTGCCGGCGATGGTGCCGCCGGTAGCGAGGATCACCACGTTGGGCAGGCGGGCCGCCGTCTGGGCTTGGGCGGATGCGGCCAGCAGCGTCATGAGGCACAGTGCGAACCACGTGCGTACAATTTTTAAGAACATCAGATCTCCTTTTTTAACAATTTTTGGAAGGCAAAAAAAAGGCTCCTTGGGAGGAGCCTGGTTCGGGGTGCCGGTCAGCGCAACGGCGCTGTGGCGATGTCCTTGTCGGCGAGCGCGGGATCGGTGAGATCCCCCTCCCACTTCGCGACGACCGCGGTGGCGATGCCGTTGCCGATCACGTTCGTGGCCGAGCGGCCCATGTCGAGGAAGTGGTCGATACCGAGCAGCAGCAGCAGGCCGGCTTCGGGAATATGAAACTGGTTCAGCGTGGCGGCGATGACGACGAGCGACGCGCGCGGCACGCCGGCCATGCCTTTCGACGTCAGCATCAGCACGAGCATCATGGTCATCTGCGTGGACAGCGCCAGCTCGATGCCGTAGGCCTGGGCGATGAAGACGGAGGCGAAGGTGCAGTACATCATCGAGCCGTCCAGGTTGAACGAGTAACCGATCGGCAGCACGAACGCGGCCAGGCGGTTCTTGACGCCGAAGCGCTCCAGGCCTTCCAGCGTCTTCGGATACGCCGCTTCCGACGACGCGCAGGTGAACGCGAGGATGGTCGGCTCGCGCAGCAGGCCGAGGAGCTTGAACAGGCGCGGGCCGACGAACAGCATGCCGATCGCGATCAGGATGCACCACAGCAGCGCGATGCCGAGGTAGAACTCGCCCATGAACTTGCCGTAGGTGCCGAGCACGCCGACACCGCTCGTGGCGACGACGCCGGCGACGGCCGCGAACACGGCGAACGGCGCGAAGTTCATCACATAGCCCGTCACTTTCAGCATCACGTGCGCGGCGCCGTCGATGGCGGCGATCATCGGCGCGGCGCGATCGCCGATGGCGGCGGCGCCGGTGCCGAAGAAGATCGAGAAGATCACGATCTGCAGGATCTCGTTCCTGGCCATGCCGTCGAAGATCGACGTCGGCACGAGGTGGGTGATGAAGTCCTTCAGCGTGAGGCCGGAAGCGGTGATGCCCGACGAGGCGCCGGCCGCCGGCAGGGTGCCGGACAACGCCATCGCGTCGCCCGGGCGGAACAGGTTCACGAGGATGAGACCCAGCGTGAGCGACAGGAGGGAAGCGATGATGAACCAGCCCAGCGCCTTGATGCCGATGCGGCCGACTTCCGCGGCGTCGCCCATCTTGGCGATGCCCACCACCAGCGTGGAGAACACGAGCGGAGCGATGATCATCTTGATCAGGCGGAGGAACAGCGTGGTGACCAGCGACATCGTGTCGGAGAAGCCTTTGGGATCGGCGAGATTCGTGTGCGCGATGTAGCCGGCGGCGATGCCGAGCGCCAGGCCCACGAGGATCCAGGTGGTGAGGCGGTTTCTTTTGTTCATAAGCTTCCTCTAGGGTGGCGGATGGCGGAGCAGGGGAGATCGTCCGTCCTGTTCCGCTGCCGTGGCACAATCTCGTGCAAGATCAGGGAGTTGCCGGGTGCCTGGTGCTGCGATATTGACAAGTCCCGGCAGTATCCTAGGCGTTGATGGTACTGTCAAGCAAACCCAAATCCGACGAAAACAAATGATAGAAATCGACAACGTCAGCAAGTGGTACGGCCCTGTCCAGGTTCTGCGCGACTGCACGACACGCGTCGCGCGCGGCGATGTGGTGGTCGTGTGCGGGCCGTCCGGTTCCGGCAAGTCGACGCTCATCAAGACCGTCAACGGCCTCGAACCCTTCCAGCAGGGGACGATCAGGGTCGACGGCACGTCTGTCGGCGACCCGGCCACGCGCCTGCCGGCGCTGCGCGCGCGCATCGGCATGGTGTTCCAGAATTTCGAGCTGTTCCCGCACCTGTCCGTCCGCGACAACCTGACGCTCGCGCAGGTCAAGGTACTCAATCGGTCGCGCGACGAGGCGACGGCCAACGGTTTGACATACCTGGACCGCGTGGGCCTGCTGGCGCACCAGGACAAGTTCCCGGCCCAGCTCTCGGGCGGCCAGCAACAGCGCGTGGCGATCGCGCGGGCGCTCGCGATGGACCCCGTCGCGATGCTGTTCGACGAGCCCACTTCCGCGCTCGATCCGGAAATGGTGGGCGAAGTGCTGGACGTGATGACTGGCCTGGCGCAGGAGGGCATGACGATGATGGTCGTGACGCACGAGATGGGATTTGCGCGCCGCGTGGCGGACCGTGTCGTGTTCATGGACGAGGGGCGGATCGTCGAGGACAGCGCCGGGGAGGCGTTTTTCGAGGCGCCGCAGTCGGCACGGGCGCGGGAGTTCCTGGCCCGGATCATCCATTAACCACCGTCGTCCCCGCGAAGGCGGGGACCCAATTTTGCATGCAGCCCGGCAGCGCTACGAACTTGGATCCCCGCCAAGGGGGGCGCCTAGCCCGGGGATGACGACTCAGAGGTTACGTAGTACGAGACTCACCCCACCCACGATCAGCACCACCCACACCGCCTGCTTGATCCGCTCCGCCGGCAGCCACTGGTGCAACCGGTTGCCGACATACAGCCCGCCGAGCGCGAACGGCAGCAGCGCGATGGCCAGCAGCGGCAGCGCCGGCTGGTTGTACAGGCCCGCGCCTGTAAACAGCACGAGGCGCGAGATGGCGCTGAAGAACAGCACGCCGCTGAGGGTGGCGCGCAAGGCCAGCTTGTCGTCCAGGCGGCTCGTGAGGAAGATCGTGTAGAACGGTCCGCCGGTGCCGAACAGCGCCGTGAAGATGCCGCCCACGACGCCGAACGGCACTGCCCACGCGGGCGCAAACGGCGGCAGCTTGCGGCGTGCGAACAGGCTCCAGGCCGAATAGCCCAGGATGAACAGGCCGAGCACGACCAGCAAGGTGCGCTCGGGCGCGCGCACGAGCGCGAGCACGCCGACGGCCATCCCGACCGCCATGAACGGGATGAGGCGCAGCGCTTCGCGCTTGTCGATGTGGCGGCGGTTCTTCACGCCCAGCAGCACGTTCGAGACAAAGTCGAAGATGAGCATCAGCGGCACCGCCATGCGCAGCGGCATGAACAGCACGAGCAGCGGCATCGCCGTCACGGACGAGCCGAACCCGGTCAGCCCCAGCACCGTGTAACCGAACACGATGATGAGCGCCAGCTGGGCGAGCGTGAGCAGATCGAACGTCATGCCGCGATTCTAGCCCTAACGGGTGATTTCGTTCTGTATTGCAATGTATCGTGCGTAGCAAACAACGCGTGCCGGCAACTTGACCTCCTAGTAAAATGTCGGGGTTCGCAATCCGAGAGCCGCCATGTCCATCATCGAATCCCCCGACACCATCACCATCACCCGCCCCGACGACTGGCACCTGCACCTGCGCGACGGCGCGGCCATGGCCAGCGTGCTGCCGCACAGCGCGCGCCAGTTCGCCCGCGCCATCGTCATGCCGAACCTGAAGCCGCCCGTCACGACGGCCGCGCTGGCTGCCGAATACCGCGCGCGCATCCTGGCCGCGCTGCCGCAAGGCATGAGCTTCGAGCCGCTGATGACGTTGTATCTGACTGACAACACGGAACCGGACGAGATCCGCCGCGCGCGCGACACCGGCTTCATCCACGGCGTGAAACTGTACCCGGCCGGCGCCACGACGAATTCCGCCGCCGGCGTGACCGACCTGCGCAAGTGCTATAAAACGCTGGAAGTGATGCAGGAACTGGACATGCCGCTGCTGACGCACGGCGAAGTCACGGACCAGCACATCGACCTGTTCGACCGCGAAGCCGTGTTCATCGAGCGCGTGATGCGTCCGCTGCGCCGCGACTTCCCGGAACTGCCGATCGTGTTCGAGCACATCACGACGAAGGACGCGGCCGAGTACGTGGCCGAGGCCGAAGGCCCGATCGCCGCGACGATCACCGCGCACCACCTGCTGTACAACCGCAACGAGATCTTCAAGGGCGGCATCCGCCCGCATTACTACTGCCTGCCCGTGCTGAAGCGCGAAGAACACCGCCTGGCGCTGGTGACGGCCGCCACGAGCGGCGACGAGCGCTTCTTCCTCGGCACCGACTCCGCGCCGCACGCGATCCACACGAAGGAAGCCAGCTGCGGCTGCGCCGGCTGCTACACGGCGCTGCACGCGATGGAGCTGTACGCCACCGCCTTCGAACAGGCCGGCGCGCTGGATAAACTGGAAGCGTTCGCGAGCCTGAACGGCCCGGCCTTCTACGGCCTGCCGCTGAACGAGGGCACGATCACCCTGAAGCGCGAGGCGTGGAGCCTGCCGGCGACGGTGCCGATGGGCGAGCAGGAACTCGTCCCGCTGAACGCGGGCGAACAGATCGGCTGGAAGATGCTGTAACGGGATGTTCCCCGAGATCGACTGGGCGCGGCCGTGGTACGACACGGTGCGTCCCGCCTTCGACAGTCTGTCCGCCGGGCCGTTCATCGATGGTTTCAACGCGAACGCGGCGCGGCTCGGCCTCGTCAACGTGGACGGCCAGCCGATCCGCTTCGTGCCCCAGGCCGACCTGCCGGAGGGCGTGGCGTACGAAGCCTACATCGGCGCCACGGGGTGCGTGCCCACGCGCGCGAACCTGCACGATTTTTTCAACGGCCTCGTGTGGCAGACCTTTCCGCGCATCAAGCGGGAACTGAACGCGCTGCAGGCCGCGCAGATCGCGCAGGCGGGCGTCGGCAAATCGCGCGGACCGGCGCGCGACGCCGCTACCATTTTTGATGAGAATGCCGCGCTGCTCGTCGTGCGCGACGATGCTGCCGGCCACGCGCTCGTCGCCGACCTGCGTGCGCATCGATGGCGCTCGGCCCTGTTCGACAAGCGCGACCTGTTCGGACGCGATGCCGAACTGTGGCTGTTCGGCCACGCGCTGATGGAAAAGCTCGTCGCGCCGCGCAAGGCGATCACGGCCCATGTGCGCGTGGTGTTCGCCCGCGACGATTTTTTTTCGCTCGACCGCGAGGGACGCCGCGACTGGATCGATGGCGCGGTGTCCAAGGCGATAGCGGCCGAGGGCCTGTCCACGGCCGGCTTCACCCCGCTGCCCGTGCTGGGCGTGCCGGGCTGGTGGCCGGACCAGGACGAAGCCTTTTATCTCGACCACACCGTGTTCCGGCCCAAAAGGCCGGCCAGCACCACCGAAGGAGGACACCATGACCGATAAGGTACGTTGGGGCATCCTTGGCACGGGCAAGATTGCCAAGGCCTTTGCCTCCGCATTGAAAGACACGCCAGACGCGCGGCTCGCCGGCGTCGGCTCGCGCAACCTGGCCAGCGCCGATTGGTTCAGCCGCGAGTTCGGCGGCACGGCGTACGCATCGTACGAAGACCTCGTGCATGCGCCCGACGTGGACCTCGTCTACGTCGGCACGCCGCACCCCATGCATTACGAGAACGTGCGTTTGGCACTGGAAGCCGGCAAGGGCGTCCTGTGCGAAAAGGCGTTCACGGTGAATCGCCGGCAGGCCGAGGAACTCGTGCAACTCGCGCGCGAGAAAAACCTGTTCCTGATGGAGGCGATGTGGACGCGCTTCCTGCCCGCGCTGGCCGAGGTGCGCCGCATCGTCGACTCGGGCGAGATCGGCACCGTGCGCCAGGTGAACGCGGACCTCGGCTTCAAGGCCGAATTCGGCCCGGAGCACCGTTTGTTCAACCCGGTGCTGGGCGGCGGCGCGCTGCTCGACCTGGGCATCTATCCGCTGTCGATCGCCGTGGCGCTGCTGGGGCCCGTGGACACCGTGCTGGCCCATGCCGACATCGGCCCGACCGGTGTCGACGAGCCGACGGGCATCCTGCTGCGCCATAGCGGCGGCGGCATGTCCGTGTGCAGCTGCTCGCTGCGTGCGCGCCTGCCGAGCGAGCTGACGATTGCCGGCGAACGTGGCCACGTCCGCATGAACACGATGTTCTACCGCACGCAGACGGTGACGGTGGTGCGCGCCGACGGCATCGCGCGCACCGTGCCCACGCCGTACATCGGCAACGGCTACGTGCACGAAGTGATCGAGGCGCAGCGCTGCTGGCGCGCGGGCCTGATTGAGAGTCCCGGCATGACACATGCTGACACGCTGGCGCTGATGGGCGTGATGGACGAGATCCGGCGCCAGATCGGCCTGACCTATGACGCCGATTCGACACAGATGAGCGGCACACCACCCAAGGAGAATGCATGAAACGCGACCCTCGTTCGACCAGCCGCATGCGGCGCCTGAAGCCGCGCCAGCGCAAGAAGCTGCGCGTCGGCGAATTCCAGGAACACTGCTTCGACGTCGAACTCGTCTTCCACAACCCGATGCGCGGCGAGCCGTATCACGACTTCATCAACGACTTCTTCGGCGCGCTGGAAGAACGCGGCCTGCTGGGCGGCGGCTTCGGCGGCCGCGAGCCGTTCAGCGAGACGGAAGGCGTCATTGCCCGCATCGAGCGCGGCTCGCCATCGGAACAAGACCGCGAAGCCGTGATCGCGTGGCTGCGTGCGCGGCCGGAAGTCGTCGACGCGCGCGCGAAGGACTTCAAGGATGCGTGGCACGGTTACGGCTTTTAATACGGTCGAGTTGTAAGGATCTGTCAGCGCGGTAACGGATTGTAAAGCCCGTCAACAGACGGGCAAGCCGCGCCGTTTTAGGGACAAGTGCAGCGCAAAACGACCTGCACCGAACCCCAAAAACTCCGAGGACCCTTCATCATGAAAAAGACCATTGCTACCCTGATCGCCGGCCTGTTCGCAACCGCTGCCTTCGCCCAGGCGCCCGCGCCTGCCGCTACCACGCCGGCCGCGGCCAAGGTCGAAGCCAAGCAGGAGAAGCAGGCCGCCAAGGCTGAAGTGAAGGAAACGAAAGCCGCCGCGAAAGCCGACGTCAAGGAAGCCAAGAAGGAAGCCAAGGCAGACGCCAAGGAAGCCAAGGCAGACGCCAAGGCCGACGTCAAGGAAGCGAAGGCAGACGCCAAGCACGTCAAGGCCGAGCACAAGGCCGAGCACAAGGCCGAACTGAAGGCTGAGCACAAGGCAACGACCGTCGCCGCCGCCAAATAAGCGGTTCGTTACGCAGTTACAAAGCCCGCGCGATGCGGGCTTTTTTGCTTCCGCTTCGCGCGAAAAAAATCCCATGCGGCTTCCGCGACTTCCAGGTCCGCGTTCTGCAGGCCGGTCAGCCAGTTGATGAAGCGGGGGTAGCGTTTCAGGCGGCTGGGTTCCGCATGGCCGGCGCCATCGATGCGGTACAGGCCGACCTGCAGCCCCTCCGCCGCTTGGCCCCACATGAAGCGGGTGACACTCGTTCGTGCGTCGCTGGCTGGGAGGCGCACGACGTCCGGCGTGTCCGGCAAGCCCGCCAGTTCGCGCCAGGCGTGCGCGGAGTCCTCGATCCCGCGCACCGGTTCGGCGAAGCCGAGCGCATACCAGGGCTTGCCGCCGTGATAGTGGATCAGCGGGTCGGCCGTGCAGCCGAAGATCAGCGCCGGCAGCGGCGTCGTGGGCGCCTGCGTGCGGCCGGGCGGCGGCATGCCCGCCAGCACGACCGAGAATGCCGCCAGGCGATGCGGGAGCCGCGTAGCCGCGGCATACGCCATCCAGCCGCCGCGCGACACGCCGATCAGGTAGACGCGCGCCGGGTCGGCGCCGTGGCGGGCGATCGCATGGTCGATCAGCGCGTCGATGAAGGCGACGTCATCCTTTTTGGCCACACGTGTTTCCGACGCGAAGCAATCGCTCCAGCCGCCCTTGCCGGCGTCCGGCGCGATCACGACGAGCTGCTCGCGCGCCGCGATGTCGAGCCACACGGACAGCGGGGACGGCGGAAACGCCAGCCCCAGCACCTGCTCCGCCGACGCGCCGGCGCCGTGCAGCACGATGATCAGCGCCCGGCCGCCGGGTGACGAGCCGTCCGGCGCCGCGACGAGGTAGCGGCGCGGTCCTTCGGGACGGGCAAGCGTGGCCGGCAGGGGAACGAGGCTGGGCATATGGACTCCTTGCATAACGATCAGAATCGTTGCATTGCTTGTAAGTATCTGTCAACCACGTAACCGTTTGTAAAGTTCGTCAACACACGGAAGGCAGGGTTCGTTGATGGCATAAGTCACACAGAACGATGTGCACATTGACTGACAACCACGAGGACCCTTCATCATGAAAAAAACCATTGCTACCCTGATCGCCGGCCTGTTCGCTACCGCAGCTTTCGCCCAGGCACCTGCTCCTAAGCAAGCAGTGCTGGTCGACAACGCCAACGTGAAGGCAACGAAGACCGAGACGAAGGCAGCCCCGGCCGAAGCCAAGGCAGCGCAAGCCGACGTGAAGGAAGCAAAAGCCGATGCGAAGACGGCCAAGACGCACGCCAAGGAAGCGAAGGCAAGCGCCAAGCATGCGAAAGCCAAGACCAAGCATGCCGTGAAAGAAGACACGGCCGCCACGACGGCACCGGCGCCGGCTGATGCAGCGACTCCCGCCACCCCGGCTACCCCGGCCGCTCCGGCC
>NZ_JBKYMO010000211.1:0-9581 GCF_047302915.1 Massilia sp. CT11-108
GTGCCGAAGCGCCGGCGCTGAAGCTCGCCGGCCCCGTGCCGATGACGCCGAACCCGAACTACGGCGCGCTGGACCACCTGGGCATCGCCGCGTTCGTGCTGGCCGTCGTGCTGTGCCTCGTCCGGTTCTGCCGCGGCTTCCTGGCCAATATCTCCGTCCTGCTGGGCATCGTGGCCGGCTGCGTCGTCACGTTCGCGCTGGGCGAGATGAACTTCGACAAGGTGGGCAAGGCCGCCTGGTTCCAGCTCGTGACGCCGCTGGCGTTCGGCACGCCCACGTTCGACCTGGTCATGATCGTCACGTTCGCCGTCGTCATGATCGTCGTGATGATCGAGTCGGCCGGCATGTTCCTCGCGCTGTCCGAACTGACGGGCAAGGACCTGGACCGCAAACAGCTCGCCGCCGGCCTGCGCACGGACGGCCTGGGTACGCTGATCGGCGGCCTGCTGAACACCTTCCCGCACACGAGCTTTTCGCAGAACGTGGGCCTCGTCGCCGTCACGGGCGTCAAGAGCCGCTGGGTGTGCGTGGCCGGCGGTATCATCATGATCGTGCTGGGCATGCTGCCGAAGATGGCGGCGCTCGTCGAAGCAATTCCCCAGTTCGTGCTGGGCGGCGCGGGTCTCGTCATGTTCGGCATGGTGGCCGCGGCGGGCATCCGCATCCTGACGCGCGTGGACTTCCGGAACAACCGCTACAACCTGTATATTGTCGCCCTGTCGATCGGCTTCGGCCTGATCCCGCTGGTGGCACCCCGCTGGGCCCAACAAATGGCCCACAGCCTGCATCCGTTGCTGGAGTCGGGCATCCTCCTGACCGCCGTCGCCGCGGTCGCGCTGAACCTCTTCTTCAACGGTACCCGCGACATCCCGGCAGAAAGCCACGGAGACGCGGGCGCCGCCAACACCCATCCAATCGTCCAAGGGAGCAAAGCATGAAAAAAACCGTCCTGACCATGGCGCTGTGCGCGTGCGCGGCAACGTCCGTCCAGGCCGCCGAATGGAGCGACACGTCGATCGGCTACCGCACCGGCGGCCGTTTCCGCGAGCCGTTCAACGCCAGTGAAATCCACAAGGACATCATCGACATCAACCACGTGAGCGGTTATGCCTACGGCACGAACTTCTTCAACCTGGATGTCCTGTTGTCGAACAAGACCGATCCGTCGGCTCCGGGCGCGAAGTCGGGCGCGCAAGAGTTCTACCTCGTGTACCGCAACACGATCTCGCTGGGCAAGGTGAGCGGCAAGGAATTCGCCTACGGCCCCGTGAGCGACGTGGGCCTGACGCTGGGCTTCGACGCCAACACGAAGGACGACGCCGGCTACAACTCCAAGAAGCGCATGCTGGTCGTCGGCCCGACGCTGGCCTTCAAGGTCCCGGGGCTGCTGAACGTGGGTATCTACGGCCTGTGGGAGAGCAACGCGCCGAACAACGAGTTCACGCAGACCAGCGTCGCGCGCTACCGCTACGACACGCACCCGATGCTGGGCGCCGTGTGGGCGTTCCCGATCGGGGCGTCGGGCTGGTCGTGGGAAGGCTTCGCGAACTGGATCGCCTCGAAGGGCAAGGACGAATTCGGCAACCAGACTGCGCCGGAAACGAACATCGACATGCAGTTGCTGTACGACCTGGGCCCGCTGCTGGGCGCCAAGCCGAAGACCTTCCGCGCCGGCTTCGCCTATCAATACTGGCATAACAAGTTCGGCAACGACAGCAAGCGCGTGCCGGGCGCCTCGGCGAGCACGCCGATGGTCAAGGCGGAGTACCACTTCTGATTTCCGGGTAGGACGGGGCGGCACGGCGGTGCCGGCCCTGTTGTAGCCACCGGCGCGCTTGCCTTCGGGCGGTGCGCCGTTTTTTATTGCAGGTCAGAAGTTCACATGGCCCAAGCCACCACGCTCCAGCCGGGCCAAATCCGTCACCTTCTCCGCGTGACGGCGGCCGCCAGCAGGCATCCCGAGCGGGACTCCCTGATTCTTCTGCTGGGCCTAACGGCCGGCATGCGCGTGACCGAAATCGCGCAAATCGAAGTGCAGGACGTGCTGTTCCAACAGGCGCGTTGCGCACCGAAATCAGCCTACGCGCGGCGATCACGAAAGGTTGCCGGCAGCGTTGCATCGACGTTAGCCACGCCAAGGCCATCGAGGCGCTTGACCCGTGCCTGGTCTATCGGACGGCTCGGCGCCTGCGTACGACGGACGATCGGGGCCGCTATCGGGGCCTGAGGCGGCGGTTCCTCGCCCAATGGCCGACGCACAATGGCGTCGCGGCTGATTCAGCAAGGAGAGGAAGCCGAGACCGTCCAGCTGCTGCTCGGGCACGCCGAGTCATATGCTAGTGATTACAATATAATATTTGTCAGTGAATTCAACAAATCCGGGCCCGTAGCCCGGCTTTTTATTCAGCCATCGAACGTTATGCAGGTGTATATGTAATATCGGCACATTTGGGCTCGAGTACGCTCTGCCAAAAAAATGGTCCGCCGATCCGGTGCCTCGATGTAAGAGCAACATCCCGAGTACACCGTGTAGCTCTGAATGGCCGGGTTCGGCCACAACAGACATATCAAACGGTAGCGGTCGGCCAACTATGTTCACGTCAGTAGCATCAACAACCAACCCAAACGCTTGCCCCTCAAAAGCTTTAGCTTGACGAGTACGCATGCTGCATTGCAAAATAGAGCGATGACCGCATTCATTTTCATCTTCAATCTCAACGCCTGTGCAACGCGCAGCGTTGAGTGCGCGCGTTCCGCGTCGAAGATCATGGAAGCCATGAGCTACCCGGGCTCGGAACTGCCTCGCGGCTATTTCTGCTCTGTCACTCCTCCGTAATTCCTTTCCGCACTCGATTTGAAGCAAACCGATCTCGTGTCCGCGACGTCGGCTGATCATTTCGCTCTCGTTCGTCGTGTTCCTGCGCCTGGAGCACGGTGCTCATCTATTCGATGTTTGCTCGGTCAAGTGGACCGGGAAGGTAAATCTATGTCTATACAAACCATTCGTCAGGATTGGTTCTCCTATATCCGCAATGATCTCCTCGCGGGCGTGGTTGTCGCGCTCGCACTTATTCCGGAGGCCATTGCCTTTTCAATTATCGCTGGCGTCGATCCCAAGGTCGGCCTTTATGCCTCGTTCTCAATGGCGGTCGTTATTGCATTCGCAGGCGGACGCCCAGGCATGATCTCCGCCGCTACCGGTGCCATGGCCCTTCTGATGGTCACCCTGGTAAAGGAGCACGGCTTGCAGTACCTGCTGGCCACCACGATCTTGACCGGCGTCCTGCAAATGCTGGCTGGCTGGCTCAGACTCGGAGCACTGATGCGCTTCGTTTCGCGTTCGGTCATTACAGGCTTCGTCAACGCGCTTGCCATCCTCATCTTCATGGCCCAATTGCCGGAGCTGACCAACGTCAGTTGGCACGTCTACGCGCTAACGGCCGCGGGTCTCGCCATCATTTACTTGTTTCCTTATGTCACCAAAGCGATACCATCGCCGCTGGTGACGATCGTGGCCATCACCGCTGTCTCCATCTATCTTGGCCTGGACGTACGCACTGTGGGCGACATGGGCAAGTTGCCCGACAGCTTACCGATCTTCCTGCTTCCTGACGTCCCACTCAATTTGCATACGCTAGCGATCATCTTGCCGGTTTCTGCCACGCTGGCGGTGGTTGGGCTGCTGGAGTCTATGATGACTGCCTCGATCGTGGACGATTTCACCGACACGAACAGCGACAAGAACCGCGAATGCGTTGGCCAAGGCATCGCCAACATCGCTACCGGTTTCCTGGGCGGCATGGCTGGCTGCGCCATGATTGGGCAGTCGGTTATTAACGTGAAGTCAGGAGGCCGCGGAAGGCTATCTACTCTCGCAGCGGGCGTGTTCCTGCTGCTCATGGTGGTGTTTATCGGCGACTGGGTGGCGCGCATCCCCATGGCGGCCTTGGTGGCTGTGATGATTATGGTTTCGATTGGGACGTTCAGCTGGACCTCCTTGCGGAACTTGCGTGAGCACCCGAAGAGCTCGAGTACCGTGATGCTCGCGACGGTCATCGTGGTGGTCGCGACGCACGACTTGGCCAAGGGCGTGCTTGTCGGCGTACTTCTGTCAGGCTTCTTCTTTGCAAGTAAGGTCGGGCGGATTCTGCACGTCAGCTCGATGGCCGCAGACGATGGCCGCACCCGTACTTATGTGGTGACTGGCCAGGTGTTCTTTGCTTCAGCAGAAAACTTCGTCAAAGCTTTTGATTACAAGGAGGTTATCGACAACGTGCGTATCGACGTGAGCCGTTCACACTTCTGGGACATCACAGCGGTTAGTGCGCTGGACAAAGTTGTATTGAAATTCCGACGAGAAGCAACCTCGGTCGAGATCATCGGCCTGAACGAAGCCAGCGCGACGATGGTGGACAAGTTCGCCGTGCACGACAAGGACGGCGCCGCAGACATGCTGATGGGCCACTAAAAGGGGAAGAAAATGGAAAGTGATAAAAAGATCCTGGCTTGCGTCGATCAGTCCGCTTTTGCGGTCCATGTCGCGGACTATGCCGCATGGGCTGCGCGGTGCGTTGGCGCCTCCTTAGAATTGCTCCATGCGATTGACCATCATCCGGAACGAGGGCCGAATGACGACCTCAGCGGAACCATCGGGCTTGGCACACAGGAACAACTACTGGACAAACTGGCGGCTTACGAAGCTGTGCGCATCGCTGCTGAGAGAGACCAATGCAGGGAGTTCCTGAACGGCTTGCGCGAGCGTGCCGCTAGTGTCGGGGCTAGCCTTGTGGAGGTCCGCCAACGCCATGGCCGGTTGGAGGAAGTACTAGCTGAACTAGCATGCGACCCGCGGCTTATGGTTATGGGCCGCGGCGGAGGTGACAACGGTACGGCAACTGGCCGGCTGGGCACCAATGTCAAGGATGTGCTGATAGCGGTACATGTTCCGGTATTGATCGTTTCAGATGCGTTCAAGGAGCCGCAACGGGTAATGATTGCGTTCGATGGCCGTCCGGCAGCGAAGCGTGCCGTAGATATGGTGGCGGCGAGCCCGCTGTTCGAGGGCATTGCGGTGCATCTGTTCATGTGCGGCGAAGGACAGGATGCTTCAAACAAGTTGGCATGGGCCGAAGGCATCCTTCGGGCAGCCGGGCGGAATACGCGTGCCGTGCTCAAACCAGGCGATGTCGCCAGCAACGTCGTTGAAGCGGTAAAGGAGCAGTCGATCGAGATGCTCGTCATGGGTGCATTCGGACATTCTGCACTTCGCAGTCTGGTCTTCGGCAGCAAGACGACGGAAATCATACGTGCTCTCGGCATTCCGACATTACTGCTGCGCTAGGAAGAGCTTTGATTAATAGTAAAACCATCGGCGCCTTATGGGCGCTGCAGCAGGCGGCCGCGCGCACCGCCGCGACATTGATAGCGCTCGGCATTTACTGGCAGCTTGGCATGCAAGACGTCCACAGCCTTACCAAGGCCGCGGCATTCATTGTCATCGCGAATGCCGGCATGGCCGGTCTTTTGCTGCTCGGGTGTAAACGCACGCTGGCTGCAGGTGCTGCTCTTACACTCAACAGTCTGGTCGTCGTAAACGCAGCTGTCGAAGGATTCCTGTTCTGGCTGTACGGACTGGAGCCAAAGCATATTGTGGTCGCGGACGCCATTCTTGGCAGCAATGCAAACGAAGTGCACGAGTTCGTAGTTACCTACTGGCCACATCTCGCATTGGTATCACTACTGACGGTGGCGATTGTCGGCTTGTTTCTTTGGGTGGAGCGTAGGTTGAAGGCGATGCCAGCCAGTATGCCGGCGGCGGGAAGATGGCGCGAGCGCTTGATCGGAACCGGCATGCTTATCTCGTTCGCGGCACTCCACTTCAACACTACGATGGCAGAAGAAAATCCCTTTGTCTACTGGCCGGCTTACCTCGCGGACTATCGAGAGCAACGGGCATTCATGACAGAGGTGAAGGGTAAAGTTGCTGCCGACCTGGTAAATGCGCAACGGTACCCCACTACCTATGTCGGTCCGCCAAAACAAACCGTGGTTGTGGTGCTGGGCGAAAGCGTAAACCGGAGTAACTGGTCTCTGTACGGTTATGCTCGAAACACCACGCCTGAATTAATGGCAAAGCGTGATGAGCTGATCGCATTCAATAACGTGCTGTCGTCGGACGCCGCCACTGTCCAGTCCCTGCTTAAAATGCTTAGCCCTGCCACGTTGCAGCGCCCCGATGCGTGGTTGACAGAGCCGAACGTCCTGGCTCTAGCGCGCGTGGCCGGCTATCACGTGGTCTGGTTGTCGAACCAGGAACAAGGGGATGGTCCCATCCAGATCCTCGCCGAGCACGCGAACGAACAAATTTTCGTTAACAACGGCCATGGCCGCGGTACGCGCAGCCTCGACGAACGCCTCTTGCCCAAACTGAAACATGTCCTTGCAGGCAAAGCACCGCGCAAGCTGATCGTCGTTCATATGCAGGGCGCGCACCTTCGCTACGACCTGCGTTACCCACCCGCCTTCGACAAGTTTTCCGGCACCAACGATGCGGTGGCGAGCTCCCTATACGCTGCAGGTCGGCCCTACTGGATTCGGAAATCACGGGACGAATACGATAACGCCATGCTTTATACTGACCACGTTCTGTCGTCGATGCTTCAGACGGTCGCGCAGGCCTCACCGGGAGGTTCACTCTCGCTACTCTACGTTTCTGATCACGGTCAAGAGGTTGGACACAACCGCAATTTTGCCGGGCATTCCTCAACCGACATGAGCGGTTACCAAGTGCCTCTCCTGCTGTGGCAACACGATAGGAAGCGAGCCGCGAGCGACTATCGCATTGCACTCGAAGCCCGGCCATACCGTACTGACAGTCTCGATCATACCTTGCTTGGACTCCTTGGCATTCAGACTCCTTTCTATCAGGCAGAGCACGATATCCTCAGTGACAGGTTCAGCAGCCCGACACTCATCTCTCGTCACGACAAGTGCCCTGATTCAACAGCGCCTGTCCCTTGCATATGACTCTTCTCTATACGATGACTGATCCCAGCGTTACCGAAAAGGCCGGACAAGTCATCCTTGAACGGCAGGCCGTACGCGCCGTCGTCCTGCACGGGAGCGAAGTGCTCCTGTTATACACGCAGCGTTACGATGACTTCAGTTTTCCTGGAGGAGGATTGGATGCCGGGGAGGCAGCCGAGGAAGGGCTCATTCGTGAAGTCAGGGAAGAGACCGGAGCTACCGGCTTTAGTATCGGCCCCTACCTCGGGTATGGCGATGAGTACCGCCCCGCTCGGAGACCCGGACATGACAAGCTATTCATGCGCTCGCATTTTTATCTCTGTCAGTCGGACTACATACTTGGCAAGGCTGCACCGGAGTCCTATGAGCTAGCGAATGGGATGGTGCCGAAATGGGTTGATATCGACGAGGCGATCGCGCACAACGAATCAGTCTTGCGCAGCCAGCCCTCAAGTATGGGCATATCCATCCACCGGGAGACGTTCATGTTGCGATATGTCGCTGCACACTTGGTAGGCTGACGCGTCAGTAGTCACACCCGTCGACGCCGTATTTGGATTGGTGTCCGCTATTGACAGTACACCTCGGAAGCCAATAGCCGGGTGAAGACAGATGCTGGCGAGGTTGTCTACTCAGTCGGCTACCTTACGGCAATTCAGAAGGTGCTCGAGCACCGAACCCCAATCTCGACTCTGTTCAAATGTGATAGTCATAAGCCGGCAAGGCTTGTCGGGCGGTGCTTATGATATGAGGCACTCACAAGATCGGAGCTGGACCACGTTCGTCCTTATCTCCAAGTGTCGCAAAAGAGGCTCGAAGCGATGTTCGAGGCAGTTCTTTGATGTGTATCTACATTGTAGGATTTGCTTGCGGCGCCGCATTGTGGGTAATACAATGTATCTACATTGGAGGTAACTATGGAACTCTCGATTCAAAAGTGGGGCAACAGTGCGGCAGTCCGACTGCCGTCTGCTTTGCTGAGTCAACTAGGCGTTGCACTTGGCGACAAACTGAGCGCGGACATGCGACCGGAAGGACTGGTATTGCGGCCTGCTCGCAAAACCTACTCTCTTGCAGATCTGATGGCGCAATGTGATCTGAAGGCGGCGCCTCCTGTAGACGCGGAGGCCTGGGAAGGCAGCAAACCGGTAGGCCAGGAAGTATGGTGAGGCGTACCACGTTCAACCGTGGAGATATCGTTCGCGTGAACCTTAACCCAACAGTAGGGCGAGAGCAGCAAGGCGATTTTCGTCCTGCCCTCGTACTCTCCCCGGCCGCGTTCAATCTCATGGGGGTGGCTTTAGTGGCACCAATTACTCAAGGCGGCGATTTCGCTCGCTATGCGGGCTTCGCAGTGCCGTTGAGTGGATCGGGCACTGAAACCCAAGGTGTCGCGCTGGTGAATATGATTCGCACAATGGATTTGGCCGCTCGCGGGGCGAAGAAAATCGAAACAGCGCCTGAGTTCGTGGTCGAGGACGCGCTTGCCCGGTTACGGGCTATTCTCGACTAAGGAAAAATACGGCGCCGACGACAGCAGCAGCGGCCGAAGTGATCACGTGGCGGCATCGGGTCTGGAAGAACGTCGGCGACACGCCAGGACCGTGCTCGGCAAGTCAAGGAAAACACCAGGACAACAATGGAAAATGAATCGAATTCGAGACGGAGCCTCCTGCATCGACTCCCCCCTTTTCATCACATCCTTCTCATCGCTTTATTCGTCGGCCTCGGCACGTGGTACGCGTTTAAATCCCTGGATGAAGTTCATCAAGAAGCGGCGCAGCGTCAAGCGAGCAATGAACTGGACAATGAGCTGGAGAATCGGCGCATCGCCGAAATCGAAGCGATCAAGGCCAGGCTGCGGCGAGCCGACCCCAAGCACGAGCAGACCTGTGCACACGCCGCGAGCTTTCGCTATCCCGAAGAGAACAACGAAAGCGAGTTGACCCACATGCGCCGAATCGAAAACTGTGTGGATCAGATAGCAAAGCGGGCAGCGCATTGAAGAGGAAGAGAGCGCATTAACGGTCTCCATCGAAATACAGGTGAACCAATGCAGGCAAGCGACCACGACATCATCATCGTCGGCGGCGGCCCCACGGGCCTGATGCTGGCCGCCGAACTGGCATTGGCCGGCGTGGACGTCGCCATCGTCGAACGCAAGGCGGCGCAGGCCCGCGTGGGCGGCCGCGCCGGCGGGCTGCACGCGCGCACGCTCGAACTGCTCGACCAGCGCGGCATCGTCGACCGCTTCCTGGCCGCGGGCAAGACGCACCCGCGCGTCAGTTTCCACGCCGCCCTCGACATCAGCGATTTCCCGACGCGCCACAACTACCTGCTCGCGCTGGCGCAGGAACAGACCGAACGGCTGCTCGCCGCGTGGGCCGACGAACTGGACGTGCGGATCTACCGCGACCGGGACGTGGACGGTATCGCATGCGACGACGAAGGCGTCGACGTCACGACGGCGCACCTCTCCAACAATGGTGCGCCACCGCACAAGCAGGCAGCACCGGCACGGTCGCGGTGCGCAGGTCCGTGAGAATCGCCCCGGT
>NZ_JBKYMO010000212.1:0-9561 GCF_047302915.1 Massilia sp. CT11-108
ACGCGCCGGGGAGCGTCCGCGGGGGATGCTGAACAGCGGCATCTTCCACATGCCCGCGCCAAATCGTCTATAGTGATGCCTCTTTACAAAAGCAAAACCAAGAGAGTGCGATGAAATTTGACGTAGCCATCGTCGGCAGCGGCCTCGCCGGCCTGTCGGTTGCCCTTCATCTGGCGCAAACCCGCAAGGTCGCCATCATCTCCAAGCGCGAGCTCCTCGACGGTGCCAGCAACTGGGCGCAGGGCGGCATCGCCGCCGTGCTGGACTCGGGCGACAGCCACGACCAGCATATCGCCGACACCCTCGTCGCCGGCGCCGGCCTGTGCGACGAAGCGGCCACCCGCTACATCGTCGAGCACGGGCGCGAGGCGATCGAATGGCTGATCGAGCAAGGCGTGCCGTTTACCCGCGACGAGACAGCGGAACTCGGCTTCCACCTGACCCGCGAGGGCGGTCACAGCCAGCGCCGCATCATCCACGCCGCGGACGCCACCGGCCACGCCGTGCAGGTGACGCTGGAACAGAAAGTGCGCGCGCACCCGAACATCACCCTGTTCGAGCATCACTGCGCGATCGACGTGATCACGTCCGATAAACTGCAGCCGGACGGCGTGCATGCCGGACCGGCCCTCGTCGGCCAGCCGCGCTGCCATGGCCTGTACGTGCAGGACGAACAGAGCGGCAGGGTGCAGACGTTCGAGGCGGAGCACACCGTGCTCGCCACCGGAGGCGCCGGCAAGGTCTACCTGTACACGACGAACCCCGACACCGCGACGGGCGACGGCATCGCGATGGCCTGGCGCGCCGGCTGCCGCGTGTCGAACATGGAGTTCATCCAGTTCCACCCGACCTGCCTGTACCACCCGTTCGCGAAATCGTTCCTGATCACGGAAGCGGTGCGCGGCGAAGGCGGATTGCTGAAGCTGCCGCCCGAGGCGGGACCCGCGGCCGGCACGCGCTTCATGCCCGCGCACGACGACCGCGGGGAACTGGCGCCGCGCGACGTCGTCGCCCGCGCCATCGACTTCGAGATGAAGAAGCGCGGCATCGACTACGTCCACCTGGACATCACGCACAAGAGCCCGGAATTCATCAAGGAACACTTCCCGACGATTTACGCGCGCTGCCTGGAGCTGGGCATCGATATCACGAAGGAACCGATTCCCGTCGTGCCGGCCGTCCACTTCACGTGCGGCGGCGTCGTGACCGATTTGTCCGGCCGCACCGACATCCCGGGCCTGTACGCCGTCGGCGAGACTGCCTACACGGGCCTGCACGGCGCCAACCGCCTGGCCAGCAATTCGCTGCTGGAATGCCTCGTCGTCGGCCGCGCGTGCGCCCACCAGATCGCCGCGGCGCCGTCGGTCGACGTGCCCGCGCTGCCCGCGTGGGACGAAAGCCGCGTCACCAATGCGGACGAGGAAGTGGTCATCGCCCACAACTGGGACGAGCTGCGCCGCTTCATGTGGAACTACGTCGGCATCGTGCGCACGACCAAGCGCCTGGAACGCGCGCAGCACCGCATCAAGCTGTTGAAGGAAGAGATCGACGAGTACTACCGCAACTTCCGCGTCACCAACGACCTGCTGGAGCTGCGCAACCTCGTCGAGGTGGCGCACCTGATCGTGCGCAGCGCGCTGTCGCGCCACGAAAGCCGCGGCCTGCATTTCTCGCGCGACTATCCGGATACGCTGCCGAAGGCATTGCCCAGCGTGCTGACGCCGCGCCGCCGCTAATTCGGGTAGATGATTCAGAAGCTTACGCCGTCGACCGTCCTGCTGCTGACCGTCCCGCCCCTGCTGTGGGCGGGTAACGCCATCGTGGGACGGCTCGTGCGCGCGGCCGTGCCGCCGATGACGCTGAACCTGCTGCGTTGGGTCATCGCGCTGGCCGTCCTGCTGCCGCTCGGGTGGGCGACGTTGCGCCAGGCCGGCGTGCTGGACGCGATTCGCACCCGTTGGCACCGCTATGCGCTGCTGGGGCTGCTGGGCATCGGCATGTACAACTCCCTGCAGTATCTCGCGCTGCAAAGCTCCACGCCCATCAACGTCACCCTCGTCGCCTCGGGCATGCCCGTGTGGATGATGCTCGTCGGGCGGCTGTTCTATGGCGTGGCCGTACGGACGCGCCAGGTGATCGGCGCATTGCTGTCGATCGTCGGCGTGCTTGTCGTGCTGTGCCGTGGTGACGTCGGCCAGCTGCTTGCGCTGCGCCTCGTCGCGGGCGACCTGTACATGATCCTCGCGACCATCGCGTGGTCGTTCTACAGCTGGATGCTGCTGCAGCCGCGGGACGAGCCGGCCTTGCGCGCCGACTGGGCCGCGTTCCTCGGCGCGCAGGTGGCGTTCGGGCTGTTGTGGTCGGCCGGTTTTGCCGGCGTCGAGTGGTCGCTGGGCGCGGCAGCCATCGCGTGGAGCTGGCCCGTCGTGGCGGCGCTGCTGTTCGTGGCCGTGTGCCCGGCCGTGCTCGCGTTCGCCATGTGGGGCGCGGGCATCCGCCGTGCCGGGCCGGGCATCGGTGCCTTCTTCGTCAACCTGACGCCGCTGTTCACGGCGCTGCTGTCGTCCGCCTTCCTGGGCGAGCTGCCCCATGCCTACCACGTGCTCGCGTTCCTGCTGATCGTCGGCGGGATCGTCGTGTCCGCCAAACGTTGAAGCAGCCGTAACGTGTTTCTGTGCGGGCATCGGAGATGTTACGATCCCGGCGGAAGGAGCACATCAAGATGGCTGAAGCATTCACCGTCCACGACCACGCGGCGCGGATCGCCGCATTCCTCGACCGCCACCCGCGCGCGCTCGTACTGACGGGCGCGGGGTTGTCGACGGCATCCGGCATTCCCGATTACCGCGACCGCGATGGCACCCGCCGCGGCAAACCCCCGATCCACGGCCCGGATTTCCGCAAATCCGAAGCCGTGCAGCGGCGCTATTGGGCGCGCAGCATGATCGGCTGGCCCGTGCTCGCGCAGGCCCGGCCGAATCGGGGTCATGCCGCGATCGCGGGGCTGGAGCGGATCGGCAGGATCGGTTCCGTGCTGACGCAGAACGTCGATGGCCTGCACGGCCAGGCCGGATCGCACGGCGTGCTGGAATTGCACGGCAATATCCATACGGTCGTGTGCCTCGAATGCTCGGCGATCTTCCCGCGCGCCTTCGTGCAGGGGCAGCTGGAAGATTTCAATCCGCACATGGCGGGTGCCAATGCGACGCCGCTGCCGGATGGCGATGCGTCCGTCGAACCGACGGAACTCGCCAGCTTCCGGCTGCCGTACTGTACGTGCTGCGGCGGGATCTTGATGCCCAACGTGGTCTTCTTCGGCGATAACGTCCCGCCGGCACGCACGGCCATCGCACTGGAACAGATGGAACGGGCGGACGCGCTGCTGGTCGTCGGCTCGTCGCTGATGGTCTATTCCGGCTTCCGGTTCTGCCGCATGGCGCGGGCCGCCGGCAAGCCGATCGCCGCCATCAACCTCGGCCGCACGCGCGCCGACGACCTCCTCGACATCAAGATCGAAGAATCGGCCGAGCGGGTGCTCCCGCTCGCGCTGGACATGCTCATCAAAGGTTCGGAGCAGACGGAGCGAGACACGCCATCCATACCACTCGACGGGGGAATACTGTGACGAAAACGTTAAGCAGCACTGGTGTCAAACCCTGGCAGGCCGGCGCATTGCTGGCCGGTCTCGGCCTCGCGGCCTCTTATTTCTATGTGCGTTCGAAAACGAAACAGGCGGAGGCGGAGAATCCGCCGCAGGGCCGCTTCGTCAAGGTCGACGGCGTGCGCCTGCATTACGTGGAACGGGGCAGCGGCCCCGCGCTGGTCCTGCTGCACGGGAACGGCGTGCTGGCCAGCGATTTCCAGACGAGCGGCCTGATGGACAAGGCGGCCGAGCACTACCGCGTGATCGCGTTCGACCGCCCCGGCTTCGGCTACAGCGAGCGGCCGCGCAGCAAGGTGTGGACGCCGCAAGCCCAGGCGCGGTTGCTCCATCACGCGCTGCAGGAGATCGGCGTCGATTCGGCCATCGTGCTGGGCCACTCGTGGGGCACGCTCGTCGCGCTGTCGATGGCGCTGGAAGTGCCGGACTTCGTGCGCGGTCTCGTGCTGCTGTCGGGTTATTACTACCCGAGCCTGCGCGCGGACGTGCCGCTGCTGTCCGGACCCGCGATCCCGATCGTGGGCGATTTGATGCGGTACACGATCTCGCCGCTCGTCACGCGCATGCTGTGGCGTCCGCTGACGAAGCGCGTGTTCTCGCCGCAGCCGGTCGACGCCCGTTTCCGCGACCTGCCCGTATGGATGCTGCTGCGTCCGAGCCAGCTGCGCGCCAGCGCGGCGGAGACGGCGCTGATGGTGCCGTCGGCCGTGGCGCTGGCCAGGCGTTATCCGGAGCTGAAGGTGCCCGTGGTGGTGATGGCCGGCACGAAGGACAAGATCGTCGACTTCGGCCACAACTCGGAGCGGCTGGACGAGCGCCTGCCGGACAGCGAGCTGCAGCTGCAGCCCGGCGTCGGGCACATGACGCACTATGCGCACCCGGAGAAGGTGCTGGCCGCGGTCGACGAGATCGCGGGGCGCGTTGGGGAGTCCGTGTATCGGAGGAATCCGCAGGCGGAGGCGTTGGCGAGGGCCAGCGAGAGCGGGACGTAAAAACACCGTCGTTGCCGCGCAGGCGGGGACGACGGTCGTGGGGCTCTCAGCCAATAATGCGCAGCGAGTAGTCCGTCGCCTTGACGTCCTTGGTCAGGCCGCCGATCGAAATCCGGTCGACCCCGGTCTCGGCGATCGCACGTACGGTCTGCATATTGATGCCGCCGGACGCTTCCAGCAACGCCCGTCCCTCGTTGATGCGCACCGCTTCGCACATCATGTCCAGGTCAAAATTATCGAGGAGGACCGACGTTGCGCCAGCCGCAAGCGCTTCTTCCAGTTCGGCGATCGACTCCACCTCGATCTGGATCGACACGCCCGCGTTCAGCGCGGTCGCCGCCTGCAGCGCCGGCGTGATGCCGCCCGCGGCCGCGATGTGGTTTTCCTTGATCAGGATGCCGTCGTACAGCGCCATGCGCTGGTTCGCGCCGCCGCCCACGCGCACGGCGTACTTCTGCGCCTGGCGCAGCCCCGGCAGCGTCTTGCGCGTGTCGAGGATCTGCGCCCTGGTGCCGGCGATGACGTCGACATAGGTGCGCGTGGCCGACGCGACGCCGGACAGCAGTTGCAGGAAGTTCAGCGCCGAGCGCTCCGCCGTCAGCAGCGAGCGTGGCGAGCCTTCGATCATGCAGACGACGCTGTCGGCCGCCATCACATCGCCCTCGGCATATTTCCAGTCGATCTCGATGTCCTGGTCGACGGCGCGCATGACGCCTTCGAACCACGGCGCGCCGCACAGGACGGCCTGCTCGCGCACGATCACGCGCGCTTTCGCGCGGGGTGCTTCCGGCACGAGCTTGCCGGTCAGGTCGCCGCTGCCGACGTCTTCCAGCAGCGCGGCCAGCAGGTTCTGTTCGAATGCGGCCTGCAGCTTGTCGTCGAACTGGCCTTCGTCGGCGTAAGGGTTGCGGAGATTGCTCATGCGGGACCGATTCCTTTGAAGAGGTTGGCTTCCTGCTCCAGCGCGCCGGTCGGCAGTGCCTTCGCTTTCTTGGCGGCGGCGAAGTCGAGCATGCGGTCGATGGCGCGCTTGGCCTGCTTGCCGATTTCCGGATCGACGAAGATTTCGTTTTTACTGTCAGAGGCTTGCAGCACGTCGGCCAGGTTCTGCAGGCCGTTCATCGCCATCCACGGGCAGTGCGCGCAGCTCTTGCAGGTGGCGCTGTTGCCCGCCGTCGGGGCTTCGATCAAGGTCTTGCCCGGCGCCGCCATGCGCATCTTGTGCAGGATGCCGTTGTCGGTGGCGACGATGAAGTGCGTCGCATCCATCGTCTGCGCCGCGTTGATCAGCTGCGTGGTCGAGCCGACGACGTCCGCCTGGGCGACGACGTTGGCCGGCGATTCCGGGTGCACGAGGACTTTCGCGTGCGGGTACTCCGCGCGCAGCAGGTCCAGTTCGATGCCCTTGAACTCGTCGTGCACGAGGCAGGAACCCTGCCACAGCAGCATGTCGGCACCCGTCTGCTGCTGGATGTACGAGCCCAGGTGGCGGTCCGGCGCCCACAGGATCTTCTTGCCCTGGTCGTGCAGGTGCTTGACGATGTCCAGGCCGATCGACGAGGTCACCATCCAGTCCGCACGCGCCTTCACGGCGGCGGACGTGTTGGCGTAGACGACGACCGTGCGGTCCGGATGCTGGTCGCAGAACGCGGCGAACTCGTCGGCCGGGCAGCCCAGGTCCAGCGAGCAGGTCGCGTCCAGGTCCGGCATCAGGATCGTCTTTTCCGGGCTCAGGATCTTCGCCGTCTCGCCCATGAAGCGCACGCCCGCCACGACGAGCGTCCTGGCGGGATGATCGCGGCCGAAGCGCGCCATTTCCAGAGAGTCCGACACGCACCCGCCCGTTTCCTCGGCAAGGTCTTGCAGGTCGGCATCGACGTAGTAGTGCGCGACCAGGACGGCTTCGCGCTCCTTCAGCAGGCGGCGGATGCGGTCCTTCAGCGCGGTCTTTTGTTCGACTTCGAGCGGCGACGGGGTACGGGCCCAGGCCTCGGCGGTGGAGCACACGCCGCCAACCGGCCGGTCGTATTCAAATACTTTAACGGGGGCAATGGTATTCATGGGATACAAGCTCCAATCAGTCGAGACCCTGGCTCTTGAGGTAATCCTCGTAATTGCCCTGGAAGTCGATGATGCGGTCTTCCTTGATCTCCAGGATACGGGTCGCCAGCGACGACACGAACTCGCGGTCGTGCGACACGAAGATGAGGGTGCCTGCGTATTTATCCAGCGCGATGTTCAGCGACTCGATCGATTCCATGTCCATGTGGTTCGTCGGCTCGTCGAGCAGCAGCACGTTGTGGCGGCCCAGCATCAGCTTGCCGTACATCATGCGGCCCTTCTCGCCGCCGGACAGCACGCGCACGGACTTCTTGACCTCGTCGCCGCCGAACAGCAGGCGGCCCAGGATCGAGCGCACGGCCTGGTCGTCGTCGCCTTCCTTCGTCCACTTGCCCATCCAGTCGGTCAGGTTCAGGTCGGTGGCGAATTCTTCCGTCGGATCCTGCGGCATGTAGCCCGGATTCGCATTCTCGGCCCACTTCACGCGGCCGGTGTCGGCGTCGAGACCCGTGATCGGGGCGCTGCCGATGCAACGCAGCAACGTGGTCTTGCCGGCGCCGTTGGCGCCGATGATCGCGATGCGCTCGCCGGCCTCGACCATGATCGAGAAATTCTTGAACAGCTGGCGGTCGTACGATTTCGACAGGCCTTCCGTCTCGACGGCCAGGCGGTGCAGTTTCTTCTCGCCTTCGAAGCGGACGAACGGATAGGCGCGCGAGGACGGCTTGAATTCCTCGATCTTGATCTTGTCGATCATCTTGGCGCGCGACGTGGCCTGGCGGGCCTTGGACTTGTTCGCGGAGAAGCGGCGCACGAAGTCCTGCAGCTCGGCGACCTTCTCTTTCGCCTTCGCGTTGTTGGCCAGCTGCTGGTTGCGGGCCTGCGTCGACGCTTCCATGTAGTCGTCGTAGTTACCCGGATAGACCTTCAGCGTGCCGTAGTCCATGTCGGCGACGTGCGTGCACACCGAGTTCAGGAAGTGGCGGTCGTGCGAGATGATGATCATCGTCGAGTTCCGCTGGTTCAACATGTCGGCCAGCCAGCTGATGGTGTGGATGTCCAGGTTGTTGGTCGGTTCGTCGAGCAGCAGGATGTCCGGATCCGAGAACAGGGCCTGCGCCAGCAGCACGCGCAGCTTCCAGCCCGGCGCCACGGCGCTCATCGGGCCCTGGTGCAGGTCGGTGGCGATGCCCAGGCCCAGCAGCAGTTCGCCGGCGCGCGCTTCGGCCGAGTAGCCGTCGTATTCGGCGACCTTGCCTTCGAGCTCGGCCGCTTTCATGTAGTCCTCGTCGGTCGCTTCCGGATTCGCGTAGATGGCGTCGCGTTCGCGGATGGCTTCCCACAGTTCCGTGTGGCCCATCATGACGACGTCGAGGACGCGCACGTCTTCGTAGGCGAACTGGTCCTGGCGGAGCTTGCCGAGGCGCTCGTGCGGGTCGAGGCTGACGTTGCCGGCGGACGGCTCGAGGTCGCCACCGAGGATCTTCATGAAGGTCGACTTGCCGCAGCCGTTGGCGCCGATGAGGCCATAACGGTTGCCGTCGCCGAACTTGACGGAAATATTTTCGAACAGCGGCTTGGCGCCGAACTGCATCGTGATGTTGGCTGTACTGAGCACTGGGAAACCTTCGCGTGGTGATTCAATTAACCGCACATTTTACCACTGTGGGAAGGGCGTTGCGTCAGCCGGTCTTGAGTGTCGGGTAACCCGACATGGTCAGCGACCACTGCCCGCCGTCGCACTGCAAATGCCCGTGCGCCCCGAACGGAATCGTCACGTGACGGGCGATGTGGCCGAATTCCAGCCCCGTCAGCACCGGCACGGGCAAGGTCGCGCGGACATACGCCAGCATTTCGTCGAAGTTGTAGCCGTTGTCGTTCGCGCCGAGCCGGTAGCCGGAGAAATCGCCCAGCACGATGGCGCGCTGCTTGTCCAGCACGCCGGCTTGCATCAGCTGCAGCAGCATGCGCTCCACGCGGAACGGGTGCTCCGCGATGTCTTCCAGGAACAGGATGCCGCCGTCGATGCGCGGGAAGTACGGCGTGCCCATCAGCGACATGATCATCGCCAGGTTGCCGCCCCAGACGATGCCCGTCGCGTCGAGGCGCGGGTTCACCGCGCCGTGGCCGGAGATCGTGTGCGTGGGACCGGCCAGGCAATGCCAGAAATCGTTCAGCGTGAATTCGTTCGGCTCGGCCGTGCCCACGTCGGCCGTGAACATGGGCCCGGCGTAGCTGATGGCGCCCGTCTTCGCATACAGCGCCATGTGGAATGCCGTGACGTCGGAGTACCCGACGAAGATCTTGCCGCTGGCGGCCATGCGTTCGAAGTCGATGTGCGGCAGCAGGCGCGTCATGCCGTAGGCGCCGCGGATGGCCATGACGACCTGCACGTCCGGGTCGGCGGCCGCCGCTTCCAGCTGGGCGAGGCGTTCCGCGTCCGTGGCCCCGAAGCGCTGGTGGCGCTCTTCGTGCTTGTAGTAATTGTGGACCAGGATGCCCTGGGCTTCGAGGCGCGCGATGCCGCGCGGGATCGCTTCCGGCTCGGGCGCGTAGCTGCCCGGCGCGATGAGGGCAATGCCCGGTTGTTGGATGGTCACTGTTTGACGAAGAGCCTTGGTGTCGAGTCGGGCGCCATCTTACCGTGCGCATGGGCGTCGATCAAGGCGAGGAGCCGCTCCAGCAGCTGGGGCGGCAGGTCGTGTCCCATGCCCTCGATGACTTCGAGGCGGGCGCCGGGAATCGCCTGCGCCGTGTCGACGCCGCACGCGAGCGGTACGAGCGGATCGGCCGCGCCGTGGATCACGAGCGTCGGCGCCACGATCGTCTGCAGCTGCGGCGTGCGGT
>NZ_JBKYMO010000213.1:0-9540 GCF_047302915.1 Massilia sp. CT11-108
CAGCAGGCGATCCAGATGCAAACGATCGTGAGTCTGGTCTCCGCAGGCATGGGGTTGGCACTTGTGCCACAATCCGTGTCGAACCTGATGCGGCCGGGCGTAGAATACCGTGCCCTCGCCGACGCGACCCCGCTGGTCGAGACCGGCATCGCATGGCGCCGCGATAATCCTTCGCCGGTGCTCAAGGGCTTCCTGGAACTACTGAGGACAATTTAATTATGCTCGTTCACCCGCAACCGAACCCGGTCGCCTTCAGCATCGGCCCCGTCGACATCCACTGGTACGGGATCATGTACGTGGTCGCCTTCGCCCTGTTCATCCTGCTCGGCCGCGTCCGCATCAAGACGCAGGCCCACGTGCAGGCGCAGGGCTGGACCAACACCGACCTCGACGACATGCTGTTCTACGGGATGCTGGGCGTGGTGATCGGCGGACGCCTCGGCGAAGTGCTGTTCTACCGCCCGGACTATTATTTCTCGCACCCGGCCGAGATCTTCATGACGTGGCACGGCGGCATGTCGTACCACGGCGGCTTCCTCGGCGTGCTGATCGCGATGGCGCTGTGGGCCAGGAAGCGCGGCCGCAACCTGCTCGACGTGTACGATTTCATCGCGCCCATGGTCCCCATCGGCTATGCGTGCGGCCGTCTCGGTAATTTCATCAACGCGGAGCTGCCGGGCCGCCTGGCCGATCCGAACCTGCCGTGGGCGATGCTGTGGCCGGGCGTGGAAGGGCTGCGCCATCCATCGCCGCTGTACCAGATGCTCGTCGACGGCATCCTCGTCTTCGTGATCATGTGGCTGTTCGCGCGCAAGCCGCGGCCGCGCCTCGCCGTCGGTGCGCTCTACACGCTGCTGTATGGCTGCGCGCGTTTCTTCACGGAGTATTTCCGCGTGCCCGATTGGGAGACGCATGTGATGGGGTTGCCGATCACGTCGGGGCAGGTGTTGTCGCTGCCGATGATCGTGGCGGGGCTGATCATGCTGGGGTGGGCGTATTCAGGTTCAAATAAACGGGCCGTGCACGCCTGAACGTCGTCCCCGCGCAGGCGGGGAGCCAAGTTTTACGCATGTCGATAACGCGTACAAATTGGCCCCCTGCCTTCGCAGGGGCGACGGTTTGAATTACGTGGCCGGGATCGACACGCCCATCAACTCCAGCACCTTGTCCCATTGCGCTTTCGTCACCGGCGAAATGGACAACCTGCTGCCCTTCTGCAGCAGCACCATGTCTTCCAGCGCCGGCACCCCGCGCATCTCGGTCAGCGGCAGATAACGCCCTTCCGTCACCGCCGTCACGTCGACGGAGATCCAGCGCGGCTGCTCGCGCGTCGCCTTCGGATCGAAATAATGGCTGGAAGGGTCGAACTGCGACGCATCGGGATACGCGCCGCTGGCCACCTTCGCGATGCCCGCCACGCCCGGCACCGCGCAACTGGAGTGATAGAACAGGACGCCGTCGCCGACCTCCATCTGGTCGCGCATGAAATTGCGGGCCTGGTAGTTGCGCACGCCGAACCAGGCGACCGTCTTGCCGGGCGCCTTGAGGACGTCGGCGAAACTCACTTCATCGGGTTCGGATTTCATCAACCAGTAGCGCATGCGCGGGTCTCCATTCGTCAGCACAAATGAAAAAGCGGCTGCGAACTTATCGTACGCAACCGCTTCGGAATATATCCCCGCCTGTGCCGTTTTTGCCGGCATCCCGAACCTGATGGCTCAAGGTGGTCGTAGTCAGTTCAATTTCGGGTTCGTCGAACTAGCGACGATCGCGCCCACCAAACATGTTCCACAACCTATGCGAAAGAATGGTTCAAGGAATATATGGCAAATCTCGAACACCGCAGGGTAGACGGCAGTTTACTACGATGGCCGGGCATGTCAAACGTTTTTAGGATCAGGCCAGGTTTTGGTCGGCAGAGAGTGCGGCATCCAACACCGTGTGCATCGCCTCGAGTTTCTGCTTGACTTCCAGGATCGTCAGGTCCGCCAAGGGTCCCTGCGGCGCTTTCACGGACAGGAATTCGGCGGCCACCGACAGCGCCGCCATCACGGCGATGCGGTCCGTGCCCTTGACCTTGCCCGAGTCGCGCAATGCGCACATTTTGCCGTCGAGATAGGCCACGGCTTCGCGCAGCGTCTTCTCTTCGCCGTCGCGGCACGCCAGGCGATACGGCAAGCCCATGATGGTTACGTCCAGTTGGATCATTGCGGGGCCTCGGCGTCGTCGGTCGTCGTTTCGGGCGCGGGTTCGAGGTGCGCCAGCAGGGCTTCGACGCGCTGCTGGGCCGCGATCAGCCGGTTCTTGAAGTCGACGTTTTCCGCGCTGAGCAAGGCGTTCGCCTGGCGCAGCAAATAGTTCTCGCTGCGCAGCGCCTGGGTCAACTGGGCGAGCCGGTCGATCTTATCGGAGAGGTCTTGGAATTCGGAAATCATCCGTAACTATAGGATCGTCTTGAATTTTTCGTCAACAGGCGCGCGCTCCCGTGCGATCGTGCGCCCTGTC
This sequence comes from Massilia sp. CT11-108, assembly GCF_047302915.1. Classification (NCBI taxonomy): domain Bacteria; kingdom Pseudomonadati; phylum Pseudomonadota; class Betaproteobacteria; order Burkholderiales; family Oxalobacteraceae; genus Massilia; species Massilia sp. CT11-108. The sequence continues at coordinate 2,506 of NZ_JBKYMO010000213.1, forward strand.
GCGGACGTTCGATGTTACCCTCATGTGCTTATGCATTCATCAACCGCCGCCCGGTCGCGCATCCGGCGGCGCGCCTTCCGTATTGTCCCAGCCCGTCCGAATCGGTTGCGAAACCGCAAAAAATTCCGTTAAAACCCGAACACTGTGGCTTGAAATGCCAAATTATCGTCCCTATAATTAGCACTCGTTAGTAGAGAGTGCTAACAAACCTTTCTACGCCGCAGTGAGTCGATCCCGAGGATGGCTGGCTGCGGTCCCTGGATAGCTCGTCAAACCAACTAAAAGGAGTTTTGCATGAACCTTCGCCCATTGCACGATCGCGTGATCGTGAAGCGTCTCGACCAGGAAACCAAAACCGCGTCCGGCCTGATCATCCCCGATGCGGCGGCCGAGAAGCCGGACCAAGGTGAAGTGCTGGCCGTTGGCAACGGCAAAGTGCAAGAGAACGGCAACGTCCGTCCGCTGGAAGTGAAAGTCGGCGACCGCGTCCTGTTCGGCAAGTACTCGGGCCAGGCCGTCAAGGTCAACGGCGAAGAGCTGCTGGTCATGCGCGAAGAAGACATCATGGCCGTCGTGGCCCAGTAATTCGTCCAATAACTTCCTGAAAAATCGGAGAATCAAATATGGCAGCTAAAGATGTAGTGTTCGGCGACGTAGCACGCGCCAAGATGGTCGAGGGTGTCAACATCCTGGCCAACGCAGTCAAAGTCACCCTGGGCCCGAAAGGCCGCAACGTCGTGCTGGAACGTTCGTTCGGCGCCCCGACCGTCACCAAGGACGGTGTCTCGGTCGCCAAAGAGATCGAACTGAAAGACAAGCTCATGAACATGGGCGCGCAGATGGTGAAGGAAGTCGCATCGAAGACCAGCGACAACGCCGGTGACGGCACCACCACCGCGACCGTGCTGGCACAAGCCATCGTCCGCGAAGGCATGAAGTTCGTTGCCGCCGGCATGAACCCGATGGACCTGAAGCGCGGCATCGACAAGGCCGTCGCCGCCACCGTCGAAGAACTGAAGAAGATCGCCAAGCCGACCACGACCTCGAAAGAGATCGCGCAAGTCGGTACCATCTCGGCCAACTCGGATTCGTCCGTCGGCGAGCGCATCGCCGAGGCGATGGAAAAAGTCGGCAAGGAAGGCGTCATCACCGTCGAAGACGGCAAGTCGCTGAACGACGAACTGGACATCGTGGAAGGCATGCAGTTCGACCGCGGCTACCTGTCGCCGTACTTCATCAACAACCCGGACAAGCAGGTTGCCGTTCACGAGAACCCGTTCGTCCTGCTGTGCGACAAGAAGATCTCGAACATCCGTGACCTGCTGCCGGTGCTGGAGCAAGTCGCCAAGGCTGGCCGTCCGCTGGTCATCGTCGCCGAAGACATCGAAGGCGAAGCGCTGGCGACCCTGGTCGTCAACAACATCCGCGGCATCCTGAAGACCGTTGCAGTGAAAGCCCCGGGCTTCGGCGACCGTCGCAAGGCCATGCTGGAAGACATCGCCATCCTGACCGGCGGCCAGGTGATCGCGGAAGAAGTCGGCCTGACCCTGGAAAAGGTCTCGCTGAACGAACTGGGCCAGGCCAAACGTATCGAAGTCGGCAAGGAAAACACCATCATCATCGATGGCGCCGGTGCCGCCGAAGCGATCGAAGCGCGCGTCAAGCAGATCCGCATCCAGATCGAAGAAGCGACCTCGGACTACGACCGTGAGAAGCTGCAGGAGCGCGTGGCCAAGCTGGCCGGCGGTGTTGCCGTGATCCGCGTCGGTGCCGCGACCGAAGTCGAAATGAAAGAGAAGAAAGCACGCGTGGAAGACGCGCTGCACGCCACCCGCGCTGCCGTCGAAGAAGGCATCGTCCCGGGCGGCGGCGTGGCCCTGCTGCGCGCCCGCGCCGCACTGCAGGTCAAGGGCGACAACCCGGACCAGGAAGCCGGCATCAAGATCGTCCTGCGCGCGATGGAAGAGCCGCTGCGCATGATCGTCCAGAACGCCGGTGAAGAGCCGTCGGTCGTCGTCGCCGCCGTCATCGCCGGCCAGGGCAACTACGGCTACAACGCCGCCAACGGCACCTATGGCGACATGGTCGAACAGGGCGTGCTGGATCCGGCCAAGGTCACCCGCTCGGCACTGCAGAACGCAGCGTCGATCGCCGGCCTGATGCTGACCACCGACTGCATGGTCTCGGAAGTCGTCGAAGACAAGCCGGCCGCTGGCGGCATGGGTGGCATGGGCGGCATGGGCGGCATGGGCATGGACGGCATGATGTAACAGCCGGTCCCCGCGCCGTACTACGTCGCACCGGAAGCCCGCAGGGTTCGCGCCCTGCGGGCTTTTTCTTTTGTCCGGACTAACCGTGCGAGCCTTGAACCGCAGCCGCTGCATACTGGCGGCATCGACTTGCAAAGCGGAGGCACCATGGCGGCAGTGAACCTGGACGAACTCGAACATGCGGCCCTCGTCGTCGACGATGGCGAAGGCCGCGCCACGGCCCTCGTCGCGCGCGCGACAGGCATGATCCATTTGCTCAACGACGACTACATGGACGAGGAAGCGCCAATGCCGGCCGACGCGGGCGCCGGCAGGAGCACGGAAGAAAGCGACTACGTGGCCGTGCCGCCCGCGAGCACGCTCGGCATCGGCGACCAGCTCGTGTTCCGCTTCGCCGCCACGCACCTCGCGGGCGACCAGGCGGCGATCCGCGACCTCGTCCGCGCCGAAGACACCGACGGCTTCGAGCGCCTGCTCGACGAGCGCGGCGCCACCGAGTCGTGGCAGCGTTTCCGCACCGAGGAAACGCAGACCGCGCTGCGCCGCTGGTGCGACGAGCACGGGCTGCGGGTCGGCGGCTGACGGCTCAGAACCGGGCCTCGAACGCCGCGCGCACACTGGGGCGGCGTACGTTGACGATACGGTTGCGCAGCACGCCGTCCAGCGTCGCGTAGCTGCTGTCGTTGACGAAGTCCGAGCCGGGCACGTTCACGGCCGTCACGCGCAGTGTCGATCCCGCGCCCAGTTTCCAGGCCGCGTAGATGTCGAGGTCACGCTGCGCGTGCAGGTACACCATCTGGTTCGTGGAAACGCGCACCGTGCCGCCCTGGCGAAACCCGAAGTTGACACCGGCCGAGAACCGGTTGCGCTGCCAGTCGGCGCCGAGGTTGGCGGACAGCGGCACCTGCTGGTTGAGCCGGTTGTCCGGGCCCCGCACGCCATCCACGTGCGACCAGTTGCGCGCGACGTCGCCGCGCAGTTCCAGCGTCCGCACCGGGAAATGCGTTTCGAGTTGGAGCGTGCGCGTCGTCGCGCTGCCGACGTTTTCCGGCTGCGACACCCAACGGCCTGCGGCCGCATCGAAGCGGACCAGGTTGCGCGTGGTGTCGTCGATGCGGCGCTGCGATGCGCTCACCGAGAACAGCGCGCCCGGTGCCCATTCGCGTTCATAGGCCGCATCGATGGCGAGCGCCAGTTCCGGCTTCAGGTTCGGGTTGCCCCGCACGTCCGGCTCGACCTGGCTGTTGTTCACGGTCGTGTAGCGGTGCGGCAGCAGCGCCTCCATGCCGGGCGCCTTGTACGTGCGCGCGACGGCGAGGCGCACACGGTCGTTGCGCTTCCCCGGCAATTGATACAGCGTCTGGACGATGGGACTGAACACGCTCGACCACGACCGCGCGCTGCCGAAGCCGGCGCCGTCGGCACGGATGCGCACGCCCTCCCAGCGCGTGCCGAGATAGGCCGACCAGGCGGGCGTTACCTGCCACTCGTCCTGTGCGTACAAGGCCAAACGCGTGACGGTGCCCGTGTAGCGTTCGTCGCCGTGCGGGATGACGAGCGATGGCTGCGTCGGATCGCGTTCGCGGCGCGCGTCCTCGCGGTGCGCGCGGCCGGCGTCCCAGCCGACGGCCAGCGCGTGGCCTTCCCACAGCGGCAAGGTCGCCTTGCCGGTCGTGCCGACGTCGCGGTCGTGGCCCGTCGAGTCGATGTCGCGGCGGAGTGATCCGACGGCCGGATTGCCGCCCGCATCGCGGTCGCTGCCATTGTCCGTGTAGCCGCCGGAGGCATTGAACTTCGTCTCCAGCTGGCCCCCGCCTTCGAAGCGGTGCACCCACTGGAGCGCCGCGCGCACCGAGCCCATGTCGTTGCTCATGCGGATATCCTGGCGCGGATACGGCGCCGCCTCGCCCAGCCATGTCGTCACCGGAGAACGGACGCCGACGCGGAAGCGGTTCAATGTCGCGAGTCCCTCCAGCGCGAGCGTGTCGCCGCCGTCCAATGTCCACGCGAGCCGGGGCACGAGGCTCAGCGTCGCCAGGTGACCGTGTTCCCGGCTGGCCGTCGTGCGCAGCAAGGTCGGGCGGCCGGCCGCGTCGAATCCTTCCTCGCGTGCGGGCACGTCGCCATCGAAGTCGTTGCGCATCGCCTCCAGCGCGAGCGAATACGAGAACCGGTCGCGCTTGTCCGCCACGCGCAGGCTCGCATTCGGGCTGCGCGTGTCGCGGCCCGCTTCGATACCGGCCTTGAACTCGCGCTCCCGGGTCCGGACGACCTTCTTCAGCACGATGTTGATGGTGCCCGCGATGGCCTGGGTCGGCAGGTCCGCACTGGCCGCGCGCCGCACCTCGATGCGCTCGACGGCATCGGGCGCCAGCGTGTCGAACGCGACGCCGGGCGGCACGCGTTCGCCGTCGACGAGCACCTGCGTATAGCCGTTGCCCAGTCCCTGCAGCCGCACCTCGCCGCCGCGCCCGGCGGCACCGTTCACCGTCACACCCGGTATCCGCTTGAGGGCGTCGAGCAGGTTCGTGTCGCCGTATTTCACGAGGTCCTCGTGGCGGACGACGATGCGGGCCGCGGTGTCGTCGCGGCGCGGGTCGTAGTCGGTCGCTTTGCCGCGCACGTCGACTTGCGCGGGCGGGGTGTCCTGCGCCAGGGCGGAGGCCGACACGATCAGGGAGGCAAGGATGGTGCGGCGTGGCGACATGGGACCTCGGCTGGTTGATTGTTCAATATGACAGCCGGACTGTAGCATTCAATTCCAATGATACGCAATGTTTACTTCCAACCAGTAGCAATCATGAATTCCTACAATAAGAAAAAATTATTGCCACTCTCGTCCGTTTTTGTTCAACATCTGCCATACTTCCCTGACCACATTGGCAAGGAGGAACGACACGTGAAACGATTTGCACTGCTTGCGGCCTTGCTGGCCGCGCTGCCGCTGACCGGCATCGCCGGCCCCGCCACGTCGCCGGAACGGCAGATCGACGCGCTGTTCGCCCAGTGGAACCGGCCGGCCGTGCCGGGCGCCGTGGTCGGGGTGATCCGCGACGGCAAGGTGGTGCTGACGAAGCGTTACGGGATGGCCGACATCGAACGCGGCGTGCCGATGTCGCCGTCCGCCGCCTTCTTCATCGGCTCGATGTCCAAGCAGTTCACCGCGTTTGCCATCCACCTGCTGGCACACGACGGCAAGCTGTCGCTCGACGACGACGTTCATAGGTACCTGCCCGACGTGCCGGACTTCGGCAAGAAGATCACCATCCGCCACCTGCTGCACCACACGAGCGGGTTGCGCGATTACTTCGACTTGATGGCCATGGCGGGCCTGCGCCCGGGCGACGTGATCGCCGAGGACAAGGCGCTGGCGTTGATCAGGCGCCAGCGCACACTCAACTTCGACCCCGGCCAGGAATGGGACTACTCGAACACCGGCTACGTGCTGCTCGCGCGGATCGTGGAGCACGTGGCCGGCAAACCGTTTCCGGAATTTGCACGCGAACGCATCTTCGTCCCGCTCGGCATGACGCACACGTTGTTCCAGCAGGACTACCGCACCCTCGTGCCCGGCCGTGTCCTGTCGTACGTGCCCGGCGACACCGGGGGCTACCAGTTCGCGCCGGTCAACATCTCGCCGGCCGGCGACGGCGGCGTGTTGACGACGCTGGGCGACCTGGCCCTGTGGGATCGCAATTTCTACGATGGACGCGTCGGCGGGATGGACGTGGTCAGGCAGATGCAGGTCACCGGCGTGCTCAATGACGGCAAGCCGATCGGATACGCCTCCGGCCTGTTTGTCCACAACTACCGCGCCTTGCGGCTCGTCGAGCATGGCGGCACGATCGGCGGCTACAGCACCCAGCTTTGGCGTTTTCCCGACCAGCGTCTGTCGGTCGTGGTGCTCGCCAACACGGCCGACATCGATACGTACGAGACCGTGCGCAGGATCGCCGACATGGCCCTCGACCGCGTACCCGGCGCGGCGCCGGCCGTGCCCGTGGCGCCCGCGAAGACGTTCAAGGAAGTCCAGCTCGACCCAGCACGGCTGGATGCGCTGGTCGGCTTTTACGCGACGTCGCCGCAATCCGGGATCACCTTCACCAAGGAGAACGGGCGGCTGATGGCGCTCGGCATGGGCTTCCCGAAAATGCCCGTGTTTGCCTATGGCGAGCGCGATTTCTTTGCCAGGGCGACCGATGCCCGCTTCAGCTTCGATCCGCCCGGCAAGGATGGCATCGTCGCGGGCGGCGTCCTGCACTGGGGCCAGCAGGATGTTCCCGCCATGCGCACCGCGCGTCCCATGCCTTCCGCAGCGGAGTTGCAGCGGCTCGAAGGCGATTTCTACAGCGACGAGCTGCACGTCCTGTATTCGATCGCAGGCAGGGACGGCGACCTCGTGCTGACCTATCCGGGCGGCACGGTCACGCTCGGTTTCAACGGCGAACGCGACTATGCTACTGGCTTTGGCACGATCAAGTACCAGTGCAGCGCCGATGGCTGCACCGGGTTCACGATCAGTACGGAGAGAGCACGCAACGTTCAGTTCAGGCGGGTCGCTCTGACTTCAGCCAGCCGCTAAGTTGCTGGGCAACACCAGTTGGTTTAGACTGGTTCTTTCCCTTCCAACTTGCCCACATGTCCGCACGTTCGTTCCGCCTGCTGAGCGCCGCCCTCTTCGCCCTGGCCGTGCTGGCCGCCTGCAAGGGCGAAAAACCGGCGCCGCCGCCGAAACCGGCCGCCGTCCAGGCGCCGGTTTTTCGCC
>NZ_JBKYMO010000214.1:0-9487 GCF_047302915.1 Massilia sp. CT11-108
CCACCGTCCGCGAAGGCAATGCCGCCGCAGGAACTTCCGTCGGCGCCGGCTTCACGCCGGCCCAGGTGGGCGGCCAGCAGGTGCCGGTCGACGACGCCCGCCGCAAACAGCACCGTCAGCGCCAGTTCCGGATGCGGCCGCGCGCGCCACATGCCGCGGCCACGTTCGTTCAGGCGCGCGTGGACGATCTCGCCGGCCCGGCTCCAGTAACCGTGCCCGCCCGGCATGCGCAGTTGCGCGTCCAGGCCGAACAGCGCGGGCAGGCGCATGCTGCGCGGCCGGATGCCGTCGCGTTCTCGGCAGGCCGCGAACGTGTGCAGCAGGGCGTTCCCGACGAGCGCCGCCCGTTCCACGTGCGGCACCGCCGCGCCGAAGTGGCGTACGCAGAAGCGCTCCAGCGATACCGGGTTCCAGCGCAGCCACGCGTGCCACACGGAGTCCGCCGCTTCCGACGGCAGGGCGCAGGGCCGGCCGCTGTGCCGCACCGCGTCGAAGAAGTGCAGCAGGCCTTCCGCCGCGCGGGTATAAAAAAAGGCATCCGTCGGGATGCCTTCGTATTCGCGCGGCGCGCTCGCGCGCCATTGACTTTCCAGTCCCGCCGGCAGGTCCGCCAGTGCGGCCTGCCAGGGCGAGGTGCGCCGCAGCCGTGCGGCGCGCAGTTCACTCAGTTTGTCTATTATCCACTTCATGTTGCCCCCCTGTTTGTTGTTGTCGGCAGGTCCAGCTTACGGGGCAAATATGACAGTTTGATGACTTATTTCAGGGCCGAGAAGATCGTCGTCAAACGGTCCTTCGTACCCTCGATACGCTCCAGGCGCGGGTAGCGCAGGCCGCCGCGGTAGTCGAGCGAAATCGTGCGCAGTACGTTGCCCTTCCTGACGAGCAGGCGAATGGGCTTGCCGTCCTTCGCATCCTTGATCGCGGACGTCAAGCGTTCCGGCTTGTAGACGCGGTCGCCCACGGCCATGACGGTCGTGTTGGCGGCCAGGCCCGCGCGGAAAGCCGGGCCGTCCCACACGACGTTGCGCACGGCCCCGTCCTGCGCGACCGTGAAGCCGAGCGAGTACGTCAGGTCCAGCACCTTGTTGCGGTCGTCCACGCCCTTCAGGTAGTCCGTCGGCGTGTCCGTGTAGACCAGCTTCCAGCCGGCGCGGGCGAGGCCGTCCAGTGGGGCGCCGGGGCCGTGGCCGTCCAGCTTCGCGCGCAGGAAAGGCGCCCAGTCGTACGGCTGGACTTTATTGAGCGTCGCCACGACGTCGTCGAACGTGTAGAACGCGGGCAGGTGGCTGCCGTTGTTCACGCTGTAGAAGGCGCGCGCGAAATCGTCCAGCGAGCGCCTGTCGCCCGAGAGTTCGCGGATGCGCGTGTCGACGTCCAGCCAGATCAGCATGCCCTCGACGTAGTAATCCTCGCTGCGCTGCCAGTTCGGCCAGCCCAGGCCGCGGCGCGCATTGAGGATCGGGTCGTAGACCGTGTCCTGCACGGCGCGCCACGCACGGCCCGCGACGCTGTCGTAGCGCGCGACGCGCCGGCGGCCGAGACGAGGCCGGAACGCGCGGCCAGCACGTTGCCCCAGTACTGCGTCTGGCCCTCGTACACCCACAGCAGCTCGTTGTCCATCGGGGTGTTGAAGTTGGGGACGTTCTGGCCGGCCGGGCGGCGGAACTTGCCGTTCCACGAGTGCGTGTATTCATGCGGGAGCAGGTCGCGTCCGGTCTCGCTCTTGGCCCAGTCGGTGAAATAGCCCGGCTTGACGCCGTTCTCGCTGGACTGGTGGTGCTCGCGGCCGATGCCGCCGAATTCGTCGGACAGCGCGAACAGGAAATCGTAGTGGTCGTAGTGATACGAACCATACAGTTTATACGCTTGTTGCACGAGCGCGCGGTGCGCCGCGATCTGCTCGGGCTTCGCTTCCAGGCTTTCCGGATTGTCGGCGAACACGTTCAGGCGGACGGGCACCTTGCCGCCCGGGTCGAGGTCGAAGCGCTTGCTGTAGCGGCCCGCGAACAGCGGCGAATCCATCAGCGTCTCCAGGTCGCTTGCCTTGAAGTGGACGTCGTCGCCGGCGCGGTTGTCCGTCTCCAGCGCGGTGGCGTACTGCCAGCCCGCGGGCAGCTTCAGGTTCGCCTGCACGTTGATGCCGCGCGCGACGTAGCCGGCCGGGTACAGGGTCGTCGAGATCCATTGCACGCCAAGGATATCGTCCGTCATCGTGATGCGGCCCTGGCCCGGTTCCAGCGGCGACAGGTACTGGTATTCCGCCTCCAGGCTCGTCGCGCCCTCGGGGACGTCCAGGTGGAACGCGTACACGTGCACCGGGTCGCGCTTCCATTCGACGGGCTTGCCGTTCGCCGTGAACTTCAGGCCCGCCAGCTGCGTGATCGGGCCGTTCGGGCCGTGGTTCGCGGGCAGCCACTGCGGATACAGCAGGGTGAGCGGGCCGGGCTTCACGGGGATCGTCATGTGCATGCGGAAGACCTGCTGCGACAGATCGGTCGCATCGACGTTCAACACAATGGTGCCGGGGTAGGGCTGGTCGACGGGCGCGGGCACGTCGGCATGTGCCGGAAAGGCCAGCGCCAGCGCGAGTGCGGCGGCTGAAACGGACGAAGCGAACTTGGAAGCGGTCATTGGCTGGAACCCTGGCGAAAGAACATAAACGGCCGAGTGTAGCACTGTGCAATGGGCCCAGATTCCGTCCGGCAGCGATCCAAATAAAATTTTAAAACAGGCCTTAAAAAAGATATTTTGTACGACTTGAAAAGGGGTGAGGTAGCCATTAGATTGGTTCCAACGGATGCTCACGATGAGGTCCGTCAACTTATCGCTTGTACTTTTTAGAGGATATCGAATCATGCGTACTTTTGACCTGTCCCCCCTGTATCGTTCCGCAATCGGCTTCGACCGCCTGGTGAACCTGCTCGAGCAACGCGCCGAAAGCGCGCCGAGCTACCCGCCGTACAACATCGAACTGGTGTCGGAAGACAAATACCGCATCGTGATGGCGCTCGCCGGTTTCACCCGCAACGAAATCGAGATCACCTCCGAACGCGACACCCTGCTCGTGACCGGCCGCAAACAGAAGGATGACGTGCAGCGCACCTTCCTGCACCGCGGTATCGCCCAGCGCGATTTCGAACAGCGCTTCCAGCTGGCCAACCACGTGAAGGTCGTCAGCGCCGGCTTCGACAACGGCATCCTGACCATCGAACTGGTGCGCGAAGTGCCCGAGGCATTCAAGCCGCGCAAGATCGCGATCGCTGATGCCAACGGCAACACCGACAACGTGCAAGTGCTGGAACAACCGGGCCAGCAACAACACGCCGCGTAATCGCGTCGTCCTCTCGAACAAAAGGCGCTTCGGCGCCTTTTGTCGTTCGCGCGGGCGGTAACGACGTTGTCACATCGCCTCCTTATAGTCGGGTACGACCCGTCAACGAGGAGCGATCGTCATGACCACGCACGCATCCACCCTGGGCGCGCCCGCCGGGCGTCCCACCGCAACCCGGACGTCCCCCGCCGGTATCGCACTGTTCGTGGCGTTGCTGGCCGCGGGCCTCGCCTTCAGCATCTACAGCCTCCATGCCGACGTGACGAGCGCCGGTCCCGTCGCCACCACGTGGCTCCCGTACTTCCTGCTCGGCGTTGCACTCCTGATCGCGCTCGGCTTCGAGTTCGTCAACGGCTTCCACGACACCGCGAACGCCGTCGCCACCGTCATCTACACGAATTCGATGCCGGCCGGCGTGGCCGTCGTGTGGTCGGGCTGCTTCAACTTCCTCGGCGTGCTGCTGTCCAGCGGCGCCGTCGCCTTCGGCATCATCTCGCTGCTGCCGGTGGAACTGATCCTGCAGGTCGGCAGCAAGTCCGGCTTCGCGATGGTGTTCGCGCTGCTGATCGCGGCCATCGTGTGGAACCTCGGCACGTGGTGGCTCGGCCTGCCGGCGTCGTCGTCGCACACGATGATCGGCTCGATCCTCGGCGTCGGCGTCGCCAACGCGCTGATGCACGGACGCGACGGCACCAGCGGCGTGGACTGGGCGCAGGCCGCCAAGGTCGGCTGGTCGCTGCTGCTGTCGCCCCTCGTCGGCTTCTTCTGCGCCGCGCTGCTCCTGCTGCTGCTGCGCCGGCTCGTGCGCGACCGCGCGCTGTACGAGGCGCCGAAAGGCGACACCCCGCCGCCGTGGTATATCCGCCTGCTGTTGATCCTCACTTGTACGGGCGTGTCGTTCGCGCACGGCTCCAACGACGGGCAGAAGGGCATGGGCCTGATCATGCTGATCCTCGTCGGCACCGTGCCGATGGCATATGCGCTCAACCGCGCCATGCCGGTGGAGCAGGTGACGCAGTTCGTCGCGGTCAGCCAGGTCACGCAACAGGCACTCATGCGCCAGGCCGAACCCGCGCCGCTGCCGCCGGTGGACCTGGCGCGCACGACACTGACGACCTACATCCGCACGCACAGGCTCACGCCCGCCGTCGTGCCGGCCCTTGCCACGCTGTCCGGCGACATCGACTGGCCTGGGTGCTGACCCTGCCGGCCGCGATCCTGCTGTCCGGCGGCCTGTACTGGCTATTCTCCCACCTGTTCTGACGAGGGCATCATGCGACAAACCGACCATCCCGACCTGGTGCAGCGCGTGCGCCGCGACATCGCCGACAGCTACGACGAGGAGCTCGAGCTGGAACTGGACGACCGCGACCTCGCCCCGGAAACGCTGCTGCCGGCGCGCGCGCAGAGCGACGAGGAACGCGAAGCGCGCATGCACTACTTCCGCGAGCTGTTCCGCCTGCAAGCCGAACTGGTCAAGCTGCAGGACTGGGTCGTGCACACGGGGCACAAGGTCGTGATCCTGTTCGAAGGCCGCGACGCGGCCGGGAAGGGCGGCGCCATCAAGCGCATCATCCAGCGACTGAATCCGCGCGTGTGCCGCGTGGCCGCGCTGCCCGCGCCCAACGACCGCGAACGCACGCAATGGTACTTCCAGCGCTACGTGTCGCACCTGCCGGCGGCCGGCGAGATCGTCCTGTTCGACCGCAGCTGGTACAACCGCGCCGGCGTCGAGCGGGTGATGGGATTCTGCACCGACGCCGAATACGAGGAGTTCTTCCAGACCGTGCCGGAATTCGAGCGCATGCTGGCCCGCTCGGGCATCCAGTTGATCAAGTACTGGTTCTCGATCTCGGACGAGGAACAGAACGCGCGCTTCCTCAGCCGCATCCACGATCCGCTCAAGCAGTGGAAGCTGAGCCCCATGGACCTGGAGTCGCGCCGCCGCTGGGAAGAGTACACGAAGGCCAAGGAGATCATGCTGGAGCGCACGCACATCCCGGAAGCGAAATGGTGGGTCGTGCAGGGCATCGACAAGAAGCGGGCGCGCCTGAACTGCATCCATCACCTGCTGCAACAGATTCCGTACGTGGAAGTCGACCGGCCGTCGATCCGGATGCCCGAGCGCGAATACCACGACGATTACGTGCGGCGGCCGGTGCCGCAGGAGATCATCGTCCCCGAGCTGTACTGATCTGTTATAGTTGGCGCCGCCAAGATTGGCAACGTTTCCAATCCCAGGAGGTGCCGCATGCAGCAACCGCTCGTTCTACGCCGTATCCTGTCCGTCGTTCTCATCGCGCTGGCGCCCGCCGCCGGCGCCGCCCCGGTCCAGGCCTGGATCACCACCGGCGACCAGTCGCAACTGCTCGCACGCGCCGCCGATGCGCACCTTGAGACGTCCGCCGATGCCGCGGCGATCACCGTCGACCCGTCCACGCGCTACCAGGAGATCGCCGGCTTCGGCGCCGCGATCACGGATGCTTCCGCGGACCTGATCCAGCACCTGGACCCGGCCCGCCGCGACGCGCTGCTGCGCCAGCTGTTCGGCCGCGAAGGCGAGGGTATCGGCCTGTCGTTCACGCGCCTGACGATCGGCGCCTCCGATTTCTCGCGCACCCACTACAGCTTCGACGACATGCCGCCGGGACAGTCCGACCCGCAGCTGAAGCATTTCTCGATCGATCCGCAGAAAAGCACCGTGCTGCCGACGGTGAAGGCCGCGCTGGCCATCAATCCGCGCCTGAAGGTGATGGCGTCGCCGTGGAGCGCGCCGGGCTGGATGAAGACGAGCGACAGCCTCGTGAAAGGCACCTTGAAACCGGCGGCGTTCGACGCGTTCGCGCGCTACCTGGGCCGCTACGTCGCCGCGATGCGCGAACAGGGCGTGACGATCTCCGCGCTCACCCTGCAGAACGAACCGCACTTCGAGCCGGACAACTATCCCGGCATGCGCGTCGACCCGCACAAGCGCGCGGCGTTCATCCGCGACCATCTCGGACCGCTGCTGGCGCGTTCGCACCCCGGCACCGCCATCTTCGACTGGGACCACAACTGGGACGAGCCGGAGTCCCCCGCAATCGTGCTGTCCGATCCACGCGCGGCGCAGTACGTGAGCGGCATCGCGTGGCATTGCTATGGCGGCGACGTGCGCGCGCAGGGCCGGCTGCACGACCTGTTCCCGGCCAAGGACACGTGGTTCACGGAGTGTTCGGGCGGGCGCTGGGCGCCGGACTGGTCGAAGAACCTGCAGTATTTCGCGAAGACGCTCGTCATCGACACCACGCGCAACTGGGCGCGCGGCGTCCTGTTCTGGAACCTTGCGCTCGATGCCGACGACGGCCCGCACCTGGGCGGCTGCAAGGACTGCCGCGGCGTCGTGACCATCGACGCGGCCACGGGCGCCGTCACGCGCAACGTCGAGTACTACGCGCTGGCCCACGCCAGCCGCTTCGTGCTGCCGGGCGCGCACCGCATTGCGACGACCGGGGAGAACAACGTCGCCTTCGTGAATCCGGACGGTTCGTACGCGCTGCTCGTGGCGAACGGCGATGCGCAGCCGCGCGCGTTCACGGTGCGCGTGGGGGCGGAGGCGTTCCGCTACACGCTGCCGGCGGCCAGCGTGGCGACGTTCACGTGGCGTCAGGCTCACGGCAAACGTGGATAAATGCCCCGGCTTGCAGTATGCTTGGGCCCAAAAACCAGACCAACCGGGGAGACAAGTGTCAACCATCAAGGACGTGGCCCGCATGGCCGGAGTCGGCCTGGGCACCGCATCGCGCGTCGTGCGCGGCAAGGGATCGGTGTCGCAGGCCAAGATGGAACGCGTGCAGAAGGCCATCGCCGCACTCGGCTACCGGCCGTCGCACGCGGCGCGTTCACTCCTCTACGGCACGTCGCGCATGATCGGCGTGTACATTCCCCTGTTGTCCGGCACCTTCTACACGTCGATCCTGCAGATCATCGACACGGAACTGCGCGGCGCCGGCATGCACATGATGGTGGCGTTCGGCGTCAGCCGCGAGGACGAGCGGCGCCAGGCCATCGACGGCGTCAACTTCCTCATCGAGCGCGGGTGCGACGGCGTCGTCCTCTTCACGTCACCGCTCACCGAGGAGGACCTTGCCGCGCTGGGTCCCAAGCGCGAGCGCGTGGTCGCCCTCAACGACAGCTTCGACGGCATGCCCGGACAGTGCTTTACGGTCGATCACAAGCTCGGCGGCCGGCTCGCGGCGCGGGCGCTGCTCGATCATGCGCACCGCGACATCGCCGTCATCGCCGGGCCAAGCACTGCCGCCGACAACGTCGACCGCATCGCCGGCTTCATGGACGAACTGGCCGGGGCGGGCATCGCCACGGACGACATCTGGATCTCGGAACGCGACTTTTCCTCGGCCGAGGGACGCGCCGCCGCGATGGAACTGGCCGCGTCCGGGCGGCCGTTCACCGCGCTGTTCTGCGCCAACGACGAGATGGCGCTCGGCGCGCTGTCGTACTTCCACGAAGCGGGCATCCGCGTGCCGCACGACGTGTCCGTGATCGGCTACGACGACGCGCCCGCCGCCGCGTATTCGGCGCCGCGCCTGACGTCCGTGCACATCCCCTGGCGCGAGATGACCAGGAACGGCATCGCCGAGCTGCTCAACCTGTGCTACGGCTTCAACCGGCCCGTCACGCGCACCTTCCCCGTCAGCGTCAGCCTGCGCGCCTCCGTCGCGAACGTGGCCAAGCGCCGCCGTTCCCAACCTTAAGGGACGTCTAAGACTGCTGCGCCAATATACTCCCTACGAAAAGAGCAGTTTTCAGAACCACTTTTTCCAATCTGGGAGCACGTCGATGTCTAACCACGGTAACGTTACTGCCATCACCGCAAAACGTCTCACGCTGGCCCTGTGCGCGGCCGGTGTCATTGGCGGCGCGGTTGGCGCGATCGCAGTCGAACACAATAACGCTTTGGCCGCCGCCGCAGCGGCCGCCACTGGCGCACCCAACCCCGCCGCCACCCCGGCTCCCGTGGCGGCCACGCCGGCACCCGTGGCCGGCAATCCTGCCAGCGTGGCCCTGCCGGACTTTACCAAGATCGTGTCGCACAACGGCCCGGCCGTCGTGAACATCCGCGTCGTCGGTACGACCAAGGTGTCGCAGCGCCAGATGCCGCAGTTCGACGAGGACGATCCGTTCTTCGAATTCTTCCGCCGCTTCCAGCCGCAGCAACCGCGCGGCGGCAACGGGCGCGGGGAGCTTGTCTACGGCGCCGGATCGGGCTTCATCGTCAGCCCGGACGGCGTCATCCTGACGAACGCGCACGTGGTGCGCGATGCCGACGAAGTCACGGTCAAGATGCAGGACCGCCGCGAATACCGCGCGAAAGTCCTCGGCTCCGATCCGCGCACCGACGTCGCCGTGCTGAAGATCGATGCGAAAAACCTGCCCGTCGTCCCGCTCGGGAACACGCGCAACCTGCAGGTCGGCGAATGGGTGCTGGCGATCGGTTCGCCGTTCGGCCTGGAGTCGACCGTGACGGCCGGCGTCGTGAGCGCGAAAGGCCGCACCATCGACAACAACGGCGTGCAGTTCATCCAGACCGACGTCGCGGTCAACCCGGGTAACTCGGGCGGCCCGCTGTTCAACACGCGCGGCGAGGTCGTCGGCATCAACTCGCAGATCTTCAGCCAGACGGGCGGCTACCAGGGCCTGTCGTTCGCGATCCCGATCGACGTCGCCGTGCGCATCAAGGACCAGATCGTCGCGACCGGCAAGGTGCAGCACGCGAAGCTGGGCGTCAGCCTGCAGGACGTCGGCCAGAGCTTCGCCGATGCGTTCAAGCTGCAGTCGCCGGACGGCGCGCTCGTGGCGAACGTGGAGCGCGGCAGTTCGGCCGACAAGGCCGGCCTCAAGGCGGGCGACGTGATCCGCAAGGTCAACGGCCAGGCCCTGATCTCGGGCGGCGACCTGTCGGCCATCGTGGCGATCGCCAAGCCGGGCGACCGGCTGACGATGGACGTCTGGCGCGAAGGCAAGGAGATGCAGGTGACCGCGACGCTGGCCAGCGCCAAGGCGGATCCGGCCAGCCGCGACAACCTGGCCGGCATCGACGGCGGCGCCAAGCTGGGCCTGGCCCTGCGTCCGCTGGATCCGGCCGAGCGCAGCCAGGTC
>NZ_JBKYMO010000215.1:0-9456 GCF_047302915.1 Massilia sp. CT11-108
GATCACGTGGGACGAAGCGCACGCGCACCTGCCGGCCGCGCAATGGCTCGCGAAGCGGGCACCGGAGGCGCACGTGGTGCTGGCCGTGTCGACCTTGCGCGCGCAGATCGCGGCCGCGCGCGCGGGGCTTGGCCTCGCCGTCATCCCGGACTTCCTCGTCACGGATCCCGATCTCGTCCGCGTGCTGGCGCCGGGTGATGTGTTCAGCGACGGCGTCTGGCTCGTGCTGCATGCGGATCTCGCCGCGTCGAGCCGGGTGCGCGCCGTCGCCGACTTCCTCGCGGAGACGGTCGAAGCAGCCCGCGCCGCGCTGGCGGGCGAGGCCTAGCGGTTCTGGTAGCCGCCGTACGTCGCGACGGGACTCCACGCCGGCGACACCGGCAGCGCCTTCGGTGCGAGCGGCGCATAGTCGCCCGCGCCGTAGACCACCTTGCCGTTGACGACGGTGAGCACGCTCTCCAGCCGCTTGATGCCCTCCGCGTCCATGGCGAAGTAATCCTGCGGCAGCACGACGAAGTCGGCGTACTGGCCGCGTTTCAGGGTGCCCTTCACTTTCTCCTCACCGCTCATCCACGCGGACCCCGTCGTGATCAGCTTCAGCGCTTCGAAGCGGGTCAGGCGGTCGCCATCCTGCCAGATCTGCAGGCCGCCGGCCGTCTTGCCGGTGACGGCCCAGTACACGGACGGCCACGGGTTGTAGCTGGAGACGCGCGTGCCGTCCGTGCCCAGGCCGACGGGGATGCCCTGCGCGAGCATCTTGCGGATCGGCGGCATCTGGCGCGTCTGTTCGCCGTAGCGCTTCCAGTACGACTCGCCCTGGAAGTGCATGCGGTCCTGCACGGCGATGCCGCCGCCCAGCTTCCTGATGCGCGCGAGGTCGGCGTCGGTCACGGTCTCGCCGTGGTCGATGATGAAGCGCAGGCCGTTCAACGGCGTCTGCGCATTGACCTTCTCGATCACGTCCAGGTCGCGCGCGATGCTCTCGCCATACGTCGCGTGCAGGCGGAACGGCCAGCGGTTCTTCACGAGCAGCGACACGACGGGTTCCAGATCGTGTTCCATCGAGGCCGGCAGGTCCGGACGGGGCTCCAGGAAGTTCTCGAAGTCGGCTGCGCTGGCGACGAGGTTTTCGCCCGCGCCTTCGGCCGAGAAGCCGTTCGGGTACAGCATGTGGTCGTTCTGCTTCGGATGCGTCATCGTCAGCCAGCGCTGGAAGTCTTCCAGTTCCTTGCCGGCCTTTTGCGCGAACAGGTAGTAGGCCGTGCGCACCGTCAGCTTGCCCTGCTTCGCGAGTTCCAGCGACACGCCGTAATCGTCCGGGTAGTTCTGGAAGCCGCCGCCCGCGTCGATGGCGCTCGTCACGCCCAGGCGGTTCAGTTCGCGGTAGAACTGCAGGGTCGAGTTGACCTGGTCGTCGTGGCCCAGCTTGTTCGTCTTCGCGAGGGTCGAGTACAGGATCAGAGCGTTGGGCTTGGCGATCAGCTTGCCGGTCGGCTGGCCGTTCGCGTCCAGTTCGACCTCGCCGTCCTTGTAGTGCGTGTTGCGGTCGTAGCCCAGCGTCGCGATGCCCTTCTTGTTGAGGAAACCGAGGCCGTACAGGTACAGGATGAACACGGGCTTGTCCGGCACGGCGGCATTGATTTCTTCCAGCGTGGGCAGGCGCTTTTCCTCGAACTGCCATTCGTTCCAGCCGCCCACGACCTTCACCCACTGGCCGTCCGGCGTGCGCGCGGCCTGCTCCTTCAGCATCGCCAGCGCGCGTTTCAGCGACGTCACGCCGTCCCAGCGCAACTCCATGTTGTAGTTCAGGCCCTCGCGGATCACGTGCAGGTGCGAGTCGTTCAGGCCGGGAATCACGGTGCGGCCGTGCGCGTCGATCACCCGCGTGTTCGCCCGCTTCAGTTTCAGCACCTTCGCGTTGCTGCCGGTGGCGAGCACCTTGCCGTCCTTGACGGCGATGGCCTGCACGAACTCGCCTTCTTTCGCCATCGTGGCGATCTTGCCGTTCGTGAGGATCAGGTCGGCCTGCGCGAAGGCGGCGCCGGCCGTGAGGAAGCCCGCTGCGGCCAGGGCGGCGCGCAGCGCGGGGATACGAATCGTGTTCATGATGTCTTTCTTCGGTTGCTCAACGGGCGCAGGTTAGCGGATCCTAATGCGTGGCACACCTGCCTTACGACCGGGCCGGCGGGCTTCGTGTTAGCATCCGACGATGGAACGACGAAGCGACTACAAGACCGCCCTCATGATCGAATCCACGATCCACGAGGCCCAGGAACAGAACCGCTCGCCCGCGCGCGCACTGGCGTCGCTGGGCGTGCCGTTCGAGATTGCGATGCGTGTGCTCACGCGCCCGGACGAGCGGCGCCATGCGGTGCCGCCGCCGCGCAGCGCGGATGCCCAGGGCTAAGTTCAGGGATAGCGGACCGGCCGGCCCGGCAGATCCGGTAAGGGAATGAATTCCGTCTCGCCGGGTACCTGCGGGAAGCGCTGGGCTTTCCAGTCTTCCTTGGCCTGCTCGATGCGGTCGGATGAGGACGAGACGAAGTTCCACGTCAGGTAGCGCGGGCCATCCATCGGCTCGCCGCCCAGCAGCATCACGCGGGCGCCCCTGTTCCCGGTCGCCGCCAGCGTGACCGTCGCACCCGGTTTCAGCACGAGCAGCTGGCCTTGTTCGAAGCGGCCGTCGCGGCCCAGGTCGAGCGTGCCGTCCACCACGTACAGCGCCTGTTCCGGATACTCGGCCGGCAGCGTCAGGCGCGCGCCCGGCTGCAGCGCCAGGTCGACGTAGAACAGCGGCGACTGCACGGGCACGGGCGAGCGCTTGCCGAAATAGCTGCCGGCGATGATGCGGGCGGTGGCGCCGTCGCCGTCGAGGATCGGCAGCTCCTGCGAGCCGATGTGCGCGAAGGCGGGATCGCACTCTTCCTTCTCCTTCGGCAACGCCACCCAGCACTGGAGGCCGAACAGGTTGGAGCCGGCCGCGCGCACGTCCGGGCCGGTGCGCTCGGAATGGACGATGCCCTTCCCGGCCGTCATCCAGTTCACTTCGCCCGGCTTGATGTCCTGCACGGTGCCGAGGCTGTCGCGGTGGCGGATCTGGCCGTCCAGCAGGTACGTGACGGTGGCCAGGCCGATGTGCGGATGCGGCCGCACGTCGATGCCCTCGCCCGCGTGGAAAACGTGCGGCCCCATCTGGTCGAGGAAGACGAACGGCCCCACCATCCTGCGATCCTTGTGCGGCAGCGCGCGCCGCACTTCGAAGCCGCCGCCCAGGTCGTGCGTGCGCGGGATGATGATGGTTTCCAGACTCTCGTGTTCGAACGCGTCCATGTCAGCGTGCCTCCGTGGTGATCTGGATGGTCCCGGACAGCGTCTTGTGCACCGGGCATTTGTTGGCGATGTCGGTCAGACGGGCCTTCGTCTCGTCGTCCAGCGCGCCGATGTATTCGATCGTGCGGTGCAGGCCGTAGGCCGCGCCTTCCTGGCCATGCTTGATCGAGACCTTGATCTCGTCCAGCGGATAGCCCTTGCGCCTGGCGTACAGGCTCACGGTCAGCGTCGTGCAGGCCGCCAGCGCGGCGGCCAGGATGTCGTGCGGTTCCGGGCCGCTGTCCTCGCCGCCGAATTCCGGCTTCACGTCCGTCAGGATGCGGTGTTGGCCGATCTCGATCACCTGCTGCAGCGGCCCCGCGCCGCGATGCGTCGTCACTTCCATGGCTCGTTCTCCTCGTCTATTTCTTTTGCGTGGATGTCCGCCACCCGTGTACGCCAGGTCGCGGACAAATTGTACCCGTCTCAGGCTGCCCGGCTGCGCAGTACGTTCACTCGTGCGGCGCTCGTCTCGCGCTGGCGTTCGACGTCGAACAGGGCCAGCAAGCCGCCGAAGATCGCCACGTTCTTCAGGAAGTGGTTCAGCTGGTTCTGGAACTCGGCCGCGTCCACATGCCAGAAGCCGTGGAAGATCAGGGTGACGGGCACCGTGAACAGCGCGAGCGCCAGCGCCGCATATTTCGCCTGGATCCCGGTGACCAGCGCCAGCCCGCCGCCGACCTCGAGCAGGATCGCGCCCGCCAGCAACAACCCCGCCGCCGGGATGCCCAGGCTGTTCATCCATCCGGCCACGTAGCCGAAGCCGATGATCTTGTTGATGCCCGATGCGAGGAACAGTGCGCCCACCAGGGCGCGGCCGACGGGATACAGTTTAGTGGTTTCCATGCTCTTCTCCTCGAATATCGTTGCGTTTGACTCGTTAATGTTCACCAGGTTCAGACCGGCAGGTCGAACAGCAGCACTTCCGCATCCTTCGCGTCCGACAGCGCCACGACGGCCTCGTCGCTGATCTGGACGGCGTCGCCGGCTTCCAGGGCGCAGCCGTTCACCGTGAGGTTGCCCCGCGCCACTTGCACGTAGGCCTGGCGGCCCGGCAGCAACGCATGGTCGGCGCGCTCGCTGCCATCGAGGATCGTCGCGTAGATGGCGGCGTCCTGGCGCAGCGACACGGAACCGTCGCGGCCGTCGTTCGACGCGATCAGGCGCAGCTTGCCGCGTTTGCTGTCCGTGTCGAAGTGCTTCTCTTCGTAGCCCGGTTCGCCGCCCGCCTCGGCCGGGATCACCCAGATCTGCAGGAAGTGCACGGATTCCGTCGCCGAGTGGTTGTACTCGCTGTGGGTGACGCCCGTGCCGGCGCTCATGCGCTGCACGTCGCCGTAGCGCAGGACCGAACCGTTGCCCATGCTGTCCTTGTGTTCCAGCGCGCCGTCCAGCACGTAGGAGATGATCTCCATGTTCTTGTGGCTGTGCGGATCGAAGCCGCGGCCCGGGGCCACGCGGTCTTCGTTGATCACCCGCAGCGGGCCGACGTTCATGTGGGCCGGGTCGTAGTAGTGACCGAACGAGAAGGTGTGCTGCGAGCGCAGCCAACCGAAACTGGCGACACCGCGGTCCGCGCTTTTACGTACTTTCAGCATGATGTTCTCCTTGTGATTGTGATTTGGGTGTTCGAACAGTTCGAACACGCTGCGCTTCCCTGCTGGCTTGTTGCCCTCGAAAGCGCGTTTCCATGGAAAGCATTATGGTCGGTGCCAAGCAAGAAGAAAAACGAGTTGTTTTATGGTCTATCATCGATTTTTTCGACAATCGACCGCCGCGCATGGACGCTACACTGTGTCGGAAGGGATAAACAGGAGACACAGATGCAAGCCAGCTACGTCCACGGGGCGCACTCGCTCCCCCTCATCGGCGACACGATCGGGGCCCACCTCGACCGCATCGCCGAGCGCCATCCCGACCGCGATGCGCTCGTCATCCCGCACCAGTGCGTGCGCTGGAGCTGGCGCCAGCTGCGCGAACGCGCGGACCGGCTCGCGGCCGGCCTGCTGGGCTTGGGCTTGCAGCCCGGCGACCGCATCGGCATCTGGTCGCAGAACCGCGCGGAATGGGTGCTCACGCAATTCGCCACCGCCAAGGCCGGCCTCGTCATGGTCAACATCAATCCGGCCTACCGCCGCGCCGAGCTGGAATACGCGCTGGCCAAGGTCGGCTGCCGCGCGCTGATCCTCGCGCCCGGCTTCAAATCGAGCGACTACCTCGGCATGCTGCGCGACCTCGTGCCCGAACTCGATGGCGCCGCACCGGGCGAACTGCGCAGCGCGACGCTGCCCGGGCTGCGCCACGTGATCCGCCTCGGTCACGAATCCACACCGGGCATGCTGGCCTTCGACACGGTGGCGCAATGCGCGACCCCGGCCGACATGGCGCGCCTGCACGCCGTGGCGCGCACCCTGCAGTTCGACGATCCGGTCAACATCCAGTTCACGTCCGGCACGACGGGCACACCGAAAGGCGCCACGCTCACGCACCACAACATCCTGAACAACGGCTTCTTCATCGGCGAGGCGATGCGCCTGACGGAACGCGACCGCCTGTGCATCCCCGTCCCGCTGTACCACTGCTTCGGCATGGTGCTGGGGAACCTCGCATGCATGACGCACGGCGCCGCGATGGTCTATCCCGGCGAAGGCTTCGATGCCGGCGCGGTGCTCGCCACCGTGCAGGCCGAGCGCTGCACGGCGCTGCACGGCGTGCCGACGATGTTCATCGCGCTGCTGGACCATCCCGGGTTCGCATCGTTCGACCTGGGCAGCCTGCGCACGGGGATCATGGCCGGCTCGCCCTGTCCGATGGAAGTCATGCAGCGCGTGATCCGGCAAATGCACATGGACGAGATCACGATCGCCTACGGCATGACGGAGACGTCGCCCGTCAGCTTCCAGACCTCCGTCGACGACCCGCTCGCGTGCCGCGTGGGCACGGTCGGGCGGATCCACCCGCACCTGGAAGTCAAGATCGTCGACGCGGAGGGCCAGGTCGTCCCGCGTGGGGAAACCGGGGAGCTGCTCACGCGCGGCTACTCGGTGATGCTCGGCTATTGGGGCGACGACGAACGCACGCGCGAAGCGATCGACCCGGCCGGCTGGATGCACACGGGCGACCTTGCCACGCTGGACGCGGACGGCTATTGCCGCATCGTGGGCCGCGCCAAGGACATGGTGATCCGCGGCGGCGAGAACATTTACCCGCGCGAGGTCGAGGAGTTCTTGTATCGCCATCCGAAGGTGCTGGACGTGCAGTGCGTGGGCGTGCCCGACCCGAAATACGGAGAAGAACTGTGCGCGTGCATCGTGCTGCGCCCGGGCGAGCACGCGGATGCGGACGAGATCCGCACCTTTTGCCAGGGGCAGATCGCGCACTACAAGATCCCGCGCTATATCCGGTTCGTGGACGGGTTTCCGATGACGGTGACGGGGAAGATCCAAAAGTTCATGCTGCGCAAGGAGGCGGCGGACGATCTCGGGCTGGGGGGCCATGCATGAAGTGTCTCGTCGTGATCGCCCACCCCGTCCATGACAGCCTGTGCCGCGCGCTGGCCCGGCACGCCATCTCCACCCTGACCGCCCACGGCCACGACGTGGTCGTCGAAGACCTGTACGGCGCCGGCTTCGCGCCGGCGTTGACGGCGACGGAACGCGCGAGCTACTACGGACCCGCGTTCGACGCAAACGCCACCGGGACGCACATCGCGCGCCTGCAGGCCGCCGAGGCACTCGTGCTCGTGTTCCCGACGTGGTGGTTCGGCTTCCCCGCCATGCTGAAAGGCTGGTTCGACCGCGTGTGGGCGCCGGGCGTCGCGTACGACCACGCCGGCGACCTGGGGCCGATCCGGCCGCGCCTGGACAAGCTGCGCCATGCGCTCGCGATCACGTCGCTCGGTTCGCCGTGGTGGGTCGACCGCCTCATCCTCCGCCAGCCCGTGAAACGCGTGCTGAAGACGGCGCTGCTGGGGACGTGCGCGCCGCAGTGCCGGTTCGGGATGCTGTCGCTGTACCGGGCCGAGTCGCTCGCGCCGAAGCAGGTGCAGGCGTTCCGCGCCCGTATCGGAAGGACGTTGTCGAAGTGGGCGCGCGCCTGATACGATGCGCCCCTCGCCCTCGATTGCCCGCACATGCTCAGACTCAGCCTGGACGCCCTCCTCACCGTCGACACGATCGCCCGCCGCGGCAGCTTCTCGGCCGCCGCGAAGGAGCTGTATCGCGTGCCGTCGACGATCTCGTACACCGTCTCCAAGCTGGAGGACGACCTGGGCGTGCAGTTGTTCGAGCGCTTCGGCCCGCGCGTCGTCCTCACGCCGGCCGGCGAAGAGCTGCTGAAGGAAGGCCGCTACCTGCTCAAGGCCGCGGGCGACCTGGAGAGCCGCGTGCGCCGCGTGGCCTCCGGCTGGGAGACCGAATTCACCATCGGCATGGACTCCGCACTCGCCCCGCTCGGCCTGCAGGACGACATCCGCGCCTTTTATGACGTGGCCGACCAGACCCGGTTGCGCATCGTGCGCGAAGCGTTGTCCGGCACGTGGGAAAGCCTGCTCGACCGCCGCGTCGACCTGCTCGTCGGCGCGGCCGGCGAAGGGCCTTCCGGCGGCGGCTACACGGCGGAACCGCTGGGGACGATGTCGTTCGTGTTCGTCGTCGCGCCTTCCCACCCGCTGGCGAGGGTCCGGCATCGCCTGGGCAAGGCGGAGCTGACGGCGCACCGCGCGGTGTCCGTCGCCGACTCCGTCCGGCTGCTGCAGGCGCGCACGGTGGGCCTGCTGTTCGGCCAGGACACCCTGACCGTCCCCGACATGCAGACGAAGTACGAATTCCAGCTGGCGGGCCTCGGCTTCGGCTTCCTGCCCGAGGCGTGGGCGCGCGCCGACATCGCGGCCGGCCGCCTCGTGCAGAAGGAAGTCGAGGAGCCGAAGCCGGACGAGACGCTGTACATGGCGTGGCGCACGGGCGAGGAAGGCGCGGCACTGAAGTGGTGGCGCGAGCGCATGCGCGCGTCGGCGCCGGTGGACCGCATGCTCGCTCTCAACTGCCCGGTCGAGAAGGCAACACCCGATACCGCCAGGTAAGCAAAACCTATACGTTCGTATGACTAGACCGCCCGCGCGCCGCTCCCGACAATGTCCGGGTCCGGATGCGGCGGCGCGCGCTGTCCCTTCCGGCTTCCAGCCACCAACCCGAAGGGACACGCCATGACCATCACCCGCACCGCCAACACCATCACGACCCGCGACGGGACCATCATCCACTTCACCGACTGGGGCCACGGTCCCGCCGTCGTGTTCAGCCACGGCTGGCCGCTGCAGGGCGACGCCTGGGAAGACCAGATGATGTTCCTGGCGAACCATGGCTACCGCGTCATCGCCCACGACCGCCGCGGCCACGGCCTGTCGAGCAAGCCCTGGCACGGCAACCACATGAACGACTACGCGGACGACCTGGCGCAACTGGTCGAAGCACTGGACCTGACCGACGTGACCCATGTCGGCCACTCGACCGGCGGCGGCGAAGTCGCGCGCTACATCGGCCGCCACGGCACCGACCGCGTCAAGCGCGCCGTGCTGGTGGGCGCCGTGACGCCGCAGATGGCCAAGTCGGATGCGAACCCGAACGGCGTGCCGATGTCCGTGTTCGACGGCATCCGCGCCGGCGTGCAGGCCGACCGCGCCCAGTTCTTCAAGGACCTGAGCATCCCGTTCTACGGCTTCAACCGCGAGGGCGCCAAGGATTCGCAGGGCGCGCGCGACACGTTCTGGCTGCAGGGCATGCAGTGCAGCGTGCGCGCCGCCTACGAGTGCATCAAGCAGTTCTCGGAAACCGACTTCACGGAAGACCTCCAAAAGATGACGATCCCGACCCTCGTCATCCACGGCAGCGACGACCAGATCGTCCCGATCGACACCACCGCGCGCCGCGCCGTCGAGATCCTGCCGCAGGGCCGCCTGGTCGTCTACGAAGGCGGCCCGCACGGCCTGGCCTTCACCCACAAGGACCGCCTGAACGCCGACCTGCTCGCGTTCCTGCGCTCCTGATGCAATCACGCCGGCAGCGCCGCGCCCTCCGCGGGCGCGGGCGC